>CAIYBH010000001.1 GCA_903924405.1 uncultured Planctomycetaceae bacterium
AGGCTCTGCCGGAGCAACAGCGGCCGCCGGCTTCGCAGTGAACATCGCACCAATGGACACGCAGGCCAGCACACCATAAACCAACCCGCAAGCCACAAGACTCAGCCGACGCCACAATGGCGGCTGGATGGGTTTGGGCAGAAACCGCGTATTCACTCGCAGAATCTGGAAGGCACCAATGGTCAGAATCGGACTCGCCAGCAGGCCGAGAATCTTGAACAGACTCAGAGCGCTCTCGCCTTTCGAAAGTGCGATCACTCCCCACAACGCAAAGAACATCAGCAGGCTGAAGTAGACACGCCGCGCCCTGTAGCGACGCAGGCTCGGCCAGCCGGCCCACAGAGCGTCCGTACTGACACGCGTCAGACAATCCGTGTTGCCCAGCTGCGTCGAAAACAGAATCCAGAAGCCATTGATCAGCGCCAGCGCCCAGAATCCTGACCACATCTTCTCGGCCATAAACCGAGCCTGAAACGCCCCGGCCGCGTTGTCTGCAGGAATCGCATCCGGCGTCACAATCGCCAGCGCCAGATTGACATTGAGAAACATCCCGGCGACACACCCGAGTGCCCACAGGACGGACTGATCTATCAAACTGTATTTCCACCATGTGGACCACCGTCGCAGGTTCTCCGACGTGCACCGGAAGACTCGTCCAATCGGCCGCACTTCCGTGGCTTCATCACTGAGCATCCCGCCGATGGATCCGCTCCAGGCCCCCATGCCCAGCCCCTTGTCACGCGTCCAGTTGGAAATCGCGAGGTTACCAAGTCCGCCGGAACCCGCGGTCGCAGCAAACACGCCCAGCAGCATCCAGTCCATCTTCTCCGGAAGCACGCCGGGGGTGCAGAATCCCAGAGCTGTTCGGGTCCAGATGTCCAGCGGCACAAACAGGATGTTGGCAACCAGCAGAAAGACAAAGATGAACAGCACCATCGCCCACGACAACTTCTCCAGGACGTGCTCAATCGACTTGCCACACTGCAGCAACACCACCGTTAACGCCAGAACACCCAGAGAAATCGCCAGCAGTGTGCCGCGATCCGCACCAGCGGGATCCGGCAGGTCGCCCGTTCCCGCCGTGAACAGCACATTCGCACAGCCCAGTGCCATGGCGGGCGTCGCCAGCTGCATCGTCCCGGCAAGCAGGTAAAACACACCCCAGAAACGGGAACCTGGATGCAGACGCATTATTCCGGTCAGGATCGGTTCCCCGGTGTACAGCGTGTAACGGATGGCTTCGAGATTGAAGATCATCTGCAGAAAAATGCCCAGCGTCGCAACCCAGAGAATCCCGGTGCCGTACCGCACAGTGGTCAATGGACCGATAATCCACTCTCCCCCACCAATGGACCCCGCCAGCAGAATCGCCCCCGGGCCGATCGTCTTCAGAATGTTGGGCAAGGTGAACGCCAGCGGTTCCGGAAGATCACCGGTTTCCCAGTTCGGCAGACATCCATGGTCACCCACAGGAACCGACCGCAGACCGGCTTCCTCAGACTTTGGCAACTCAGACATGTGACTGGATTTCCATGGCAAATGACAACGCAGAAACGGGACCTGAAGCCCGGCCGGCTGTTCGCAGCCAAAGCAGGAACGCCTGACGGACTGCAACCGGGATTACCACCAAAAGCGGGAATTCTGACATGTCGGCCCACCGTCTGGATAGTCTCCACCCCCCTCGCAATGCTCGGAATTCCCGTGAACCGTCCACCGCCCCCTGCAGCCCTTTCGCCCCCGATGCCACCAAAATCCGGCCGTACGAAGTGCGATTTCAGGAAAAAATGCCACCTGTACCACGTTGCTTTTCGGCAACACTCACCCGCCCCCCGCCACCCAGGTGCCATGCACCTGTGCTGTCGCTGCTGTGTCCCCTGAACGCCCAGGTGCCATGCACCACGGTGCTTCAGGTGCCATGCACCTTTGTTGATTTTCACAGTGAAAAAACAGCTTTTCCCGACCTGCCGCGGTGAGAACTCTGTGGCTGCTGAACCGCCGGGTGGCAGCAGTTTTTGCCGGTACCTGGGGAGTTCAGGTGTTTAAAATAGTCCGGTTCTATCGCCTTCACCGTGCGCACAGATGTCACTACTGGAATTTTCGGAACCACGCGTCGAGGCGTCTTTGGAATCAAAAGGGAAGTGCCGATTCGGACGGTTAGAACGAATGTCGCCGCATCGGGGAAGCCGCAATGTCCAGAGTCCTCTTTCCGCTTATTTCATGTGCTCTGCTGATCAGCACTTCAGGTTGCTCAGTGGGCATGGCGCTGCTGCAGCGGGCTCCGCATCGCCGAGCCGCTGCCACGGAAAAGCTGATTCAGGTGGCCGAGTTTCACGAAGCACGAGGCGAATTTGCCGCCGCTGAAGACACCTATCGACGGGCCCTGACAGTCTCCCCGGGCAACTCAGACCTGCAGGATCGTCTGCTGGCCGTCCGCGAACTGAAGCGTCGGCAGCAGGCCGAGGCACGGGACACCATGGAACAGCTGGATGGCCCGCAGTCCGTACTGGCCGCCAATCGCCGTCGCCGCGACGAAGCGCTCGCCGGGAAATCGTCACCATTACGCGTCCATGCGACCTCATGGACCAGCGCGGGTGAAGACGACTCTGCAGCGGAAGACAAAGAGTCCGACTCCGGGAACGCATCCGTTCCGTCCCGTGACTCAGAGGAAGACCTGCTGGGGCGAGTGACGCCGCTTCCGTAATTCCCCGACCATCGTTGGGCGGTGTCAGGAGCAATCATGGCTGGCTCAGCCAAGCAGGGCCAGCTCCACATTCAGCCCCGGCCCGAATCCGAGGAGTACGCAGGGCCCCGTCGCAGCGCTGCGTGACAGTTCCTGCAGAATGAACAGCACGGTGGGCGACGACATGTTGCCGCAGGTCTGCAGCATGCGAAGAGACGGAGCCAGTTGAGTCTCGGTCAGCCCCGCAGCCTCCGCCGTGGCCGCCAGAATGCGGGGGCCGCCGGGATGAATTCCCCAGCTTGCAATCTGATCGATGGTCAGTCCGTGACGGCCGAGGAATTCGCTCAGCACCTTCGGCAGAAACTCGGTAATAATGCGAGGCACTTCCGGCGACAGACTCATTTCAAAGCCGGAATTACGGATGTTCCACGTCATCATCTCGCGCGTGTTCGGGATCACGTGCGAAGCACTGGCAATCAGTCTGGCGGGCAGCGGTACGGTCTGACCCGCTGAATCACCAGAACTTCGTTGTTCCGCGCGCCCCACCACAGCGGCTGCCCCATCTGCAAATAACGAGTTGGCCACAATTTTCTGAGGATCCCAGCCGTACTGATGGTGCAGCGTGCAGAGTTCGACGGCGCAGACCAGGATCACGGCCGCGGGGTCAGCAGCGGCGAATGCATGAGCCACTCGCAGACCATTCAGTGCTCCATGGCAGCCCATAAATCCCACATGAGTTCGCGCCACCGAGGCGGGCAACCCCAGAGATTCGATCAGAAACAGATCCACTCCAGGAGCACTGAAGCCGCTGCACGACACCGTAATCAGGTGCGTGACTGCAGTGGGAGCGACCCCCGACTGCTGCAGTGCCCGATCGGCGGCCCGAGCAGCAAGTTGCGGGGCTTCCGTTTCATAACGCAGCATGCGATCCGCCGTCGTCGGCCCACGATCTTCGACCGACGCCGCGAATCGATAGAAGCGCTCGGCCGTAGCTTCACCATCGGAGGATGACTCCAGCAGAACACTGTAACGGGAATGCACACCGGCACGGCGATACAGCGCCTGAATCAGGGCCGGAGCGTTTCGCACATCCGGCGTCTCCGGAGAAACGCAGGTGGCCGCAAACGTCGCTGCCCCCGTTTGCGAAATGGAGTGTTCCGGCAACGCTGTGCCCAGTCCAAGAATCTCAAATGCACTCATTCGATGGGTTCCAGTTGTCGCGGTAAGCGATTGACGCGTGTGATCAGCGTCCGAGTCACGGCGGGAAGCAGGGAGGCCCCCGCAAATGTCAGTCGAAGTAACAGGGGATGACTCAGGATTGACGACAGGGCTCGACACACGCCCTGCTCCCGCATCACGCACCGCTGAATCCGGCGGCTGTATTCGTGTTCAGCATCCCGGGACCAGCCCAGTGACAGTCCACGCATGGCCAGCGGCACCGCGATTGTCGCGGCTGTGATGGCCCAGGCCATACCTTCTCCAGTGAACGGCTCCACATATCCCGTGGTATCCCCCAGCAGCAGCAGCCTGGTACCTGCATAGCGCGACGTGCGGCGAGTCAGCGGTATCGTGCCGCGAACGACAGCCGTGTCCAGGCCCAGCGGAGGAACCACGCCCGCCGAATGAAAAATATCCCTCAGACAGTTCAAAGGAGACCCGCAACGCTGCAGACTGCGACTATCGACCGCGGCAGCCAGATTCCACTGCTGGTCTTCGGTCAGGACCATCCCGCAGTAACCCTGCGACGCCACGGCCATCAGAATTTCATTTGGGTGCTGTTGAGAATCCTTCGGGGTTCCGGGAAACGTTGCCCCCAGCCCGATGCGTGCTCCCGCAGACACTTCGGAATGAAACTCGGGAAGCAGCGACAGGGATGACAGCGCTAGTCCGTCGCAGGCCAGTACCACGCGGGCTGAGACCACATGCTCGCGAACCGCCGCAGCAGGCGCGGTCCCGGAATTCAACGTCACATGCCGCAGGGCACAGTCCGTTTCAGATTCAGATTCAGCTGTCTCACTGTCCGATTTACGGCCTGCGTCAGGCAAAGGCAGGACCTTGCCAGTTGTTTCGTCCAGAAATTCCGCGCCCGCCTGCACAGCTTCGGTCACCAGCCATGCATCCAGACGACTGCGGGAAACAACCAGACCACCCGGCATCGGCAGCGAAAGACTACGACCTCGATACTGCAGCCGCAGCGCACTTGTCGGTACGGGCGACAGCGCCTGCAGACCGTCAGCCAGACCGGCCTGCTGCAAAAGTTGCTGAGCCCGACTGTTCAGACAGCAGCCACAAACCTTGGCTCGCGGAAAACGCTGACGCTCCACCAGCAACACACGCATGCCCTGACGTGCGGCCAGATAAGCGGCCAGACTACCAGCCACGCCGGCACCAATGACCACAAAGTCGTAGTGGTCCCTGCACGGTTGACGAACCGTTGATTCGGGTCTCGTTGGCAGGTCAGTTTCAGAGTTCACTGGCACCTCAGAATCAGCCATCCACACATCCGACGGTCTGCTTTGGTGACCATGTTAGCAGAAAACGCTGCGGCCAGTGATGCTGAAGCTGACAGCCTGATAACCCGGCCTGCTCGGCCACTTGCCGCACTTCGTGATCCGCAAAAGCGCCCTCCACTGAAACCGGGCCGTCGAAATGCACAATCGGACTGCGACTGAGAATTCGGCATCCCAGCCAGGCCAGAAGATACCCGGGCAGCGTGCGACGCAGATCATCCACCAGCAGCAGCTGCCGCGTCACTTCGCGCATTCGACGCAGAATCTGAATCGCCTGAGCTTCCGACAGGTGATGCAGAAACAGGCTGTTCATCACGATATCCCAGGAGTCCCCGGGAAGTGTTCCCTGCAACGCATCACACTGATGAAAGCGTACCCCGCTGATCCCCGAACGCTGAGTCAGCGTCGTGGCGTTTTCCACCGCCGTGGGGCTGATGTCACATCCATCGATCTGAAAGGGGATTCCTCGCTGACGGCATTGCCTGGCCAACCACAGCACCTGATCACCGCCACCTGATGCAATGTCCAGAATTCTCAACGGGGCGGTCGAGGTCCGCGTCTGAACCGTCCGCTCAATCGCCTGCCAGATCGCTGCCCCGGTGCGGCTCCACCAGTTGATTCTTCGCAGACCAGCCAGGGCCTGATCATGCAGACGACGGTCCAGCCCCGGATCATCCATCAGTTCCGGTTGCCGATTTCTGACTCGAAGGCGATCAATAAGAGGACGCGATGCCAAAGCAGAATCCATTCTCGCGGGTTGATTCGCGATTCAGAACGACACAGCGACGGTC
>CAIYBH010000002.1 GCA_903924405.1 uncultured Planctomycetaceae bacterium
CATGTGATTGAACAGGTTGTCACCACTGATGCGGATCTGCTCGTTATTGAACATCGCCGCCAGTTTGGAGAAGCCGACGATGGAGAGCCCCTCTTCATCGCCAAGGCGATAGTGCAAACCCGCTTCCGGACCACCCAGGCTGCTGACCACTTCGGCGACGTGCTGAGCACGCACCATGACCGGGTCGTAAGGATTGATCTGAATGAATTCCAGATTTCCGTCTTCACCAACGTTATCCGCGATGAAGTCGTCGTCGTCATCCACACCATCCCCAACCGGGAAGACCTTGGCTGAATCCGGCGTGTCATCGTCACCATCACCGACGTAGCCCAGTCCGCTGTCGATGCCGAAGAAGGCAAACTGCTCTTTGACTCGCTGATACCGACCACCGATGATGCTGTTGATGCGGACACCATTCTTTTCGTAGAACGGTGTGAACGCGCCATCGATGGACGACCCGACGGTTTCCACACTGTGCTGCATCAGAAACTGGATGTCGTACGGAATGGCAGCTCCCAGCAGCGAACCATCGTCCACCGGAATGCTGTACAGGTTCAGCAGCGTGCGATCCAGAACTTCAAACGTTGTGCCAAAGGCTCCGTAGTCATTCGCATCCTGGTCGTCGAACGGTACCCCCGGAGCCAGAATCTGCCCCATCGTGATATCGAGGTCATTCTGACCGTTCGTCTGGAACGGACGAGTGATCACGCGGCCACCGTTCGCACGCAGGGCGAGCACGGTCGCTGTGTCCATGCGTCCACTCAGAGCGTTTTCGCGGGCATCGAACGAGCTGGTGTCGTCAATCACCCAGTTGAAGTCCGCCAGCAAGCCGGATCCATCCACATTCCAGAATCCCCCACTGGCCCGCATCCCGTTATTCGTCAGATCAGGGATCAGCGCCGGTGTGGCTGTATCGAAGTAGTGGTAGAAACCGAGGCCATCCACGATTTCATCACTGTCCGGGTCGTTCTGCTGAATATAAGACTGAGTACTCGGGTTGCCAAACGGCCCCCGCATGCTGCGTGTCTTCGTACGCGTGTAATCCATGTTGAAGAAGAACTTGCGTGGCTGCGAAAACGGGCCGTAGCCATTTCTCTGATCGCGAAACCACATCCCGTCAGACTGATACGTCTGTTCAAAGGCGGGATCATACGGAGATCCGGCTGAACTGGGTGCTGAACCGGGATGGGGCAGGTAACCCGGGGGAACACTGGCCTGCGGCGGTGCATACTGGGCCGAAGCGACTCGCCCGGCTGCCAGCATCAGAACAAAGGGCACGAACGCCTTAAATGAGTGCCGAATCCGCATTGATCCATCCTTGGAGAAGCCGCAGTTGACCACTGCCTTCACTTGATTTCCCTCCGCTGACTCTGCTTCCGTAGCCGTTCAGCCACAAAATCAGCGCATCGAGAGAGTCTGATCGGAAGTATCGGTCAGGCAATTTGAGAAACTGTAACGATTGTTCCGAACGTAACTGGTTTTCGGATCCTGACGACCGTCAGTCGCCACAAACCGTGGCATTTTTCGGCCCACCCGCTGGAATCTGCGCCCGGACCTGATCTCGGAAACTTGTGTTTTTCACCAAACTGGCAGAAACTGCCGCAGCATGAAGCGTCGGCAATCTGCGGCACCTGCGATGCCAACCGCCAACGGAACGAACAGGATGCCCCCGCGAATTCACCAGCCGGAACAACGCCGCCCCTGCCTGCAGCCGGGTCAGTCGCCAGCCGGTGAAAGCATTCCCTCAGCCCCGGGATGCGGGTTGATCGCTTCCCTGTAACCGGCCTGTTTTTCTCCCACGGAGGCTCTGTGAAAATCGGACTGACTTTTGACCTGCGTTCTGAATACCTGGCCATGGGCTACGATCGCGAAACCACGGCCGAATTCGACCGTGAAGACACGATCGACGCCATCGAAACGGCCATCCGCGATTGCGGACATCAGACGGTGCGCATCGGTCACCTCAGACAACTGGTCAGCAGACTTGCCGACGGCCAGCGCTGGGATCTCGTGTTCAACATCTGTGAAGGGCTGCACGGAATCGGCCGCGAAGCTCAGGTGCCCGCCTTGCTCGAAGGTTATCAGATTCCCTGTGTGTTCGCTGATTCCCTGATGATGGCCGTCTGTCTCCATAAAGGACTCACCAAAACCCTGATTGACCGCGCCGGACTCGCCACAGCCCCCTTTCACGTCGTCGCGACAGCGGCCGACATTGACCACGTGCAATTGCCGTTTCCGCTGTTCGCCAAACCTGTCGCAGAGGGCACCGGAAAAGGCGTTTCCTCGGCGTCCGTCATTCGCAGTGCCACAGAACTTCGGACCGTCTGCACAGACCTGCTGCAGCGTTTCCGGCAACCTGTGCTGGTCGAGACGTTTCTTCCCGGTCGCGAATTCACCGTCGGAATTCTGGGCACTGGCGAAGACGCAACAGTCCTCGGGACCCTGGAAGTTAAGCTGTTGTCCAACGCCGAACAGGACGCTTATTCCTACGTCAATAAGGAACACTACGCGGAAATGGTCTCCTACACGCTGGTCCATCCGCAGCAGGATGCTGAAGTGGCTGCGACCGAATCGCTGGCACTGGCCGCCTGGCGCGAACTGCAGGGCCGCGATGGTGGTCGGATCGATATCCGCTCCGATCACAATGGACGCCCGGCCTTTATCGAAGTCAATCCACTCGCCGGACTGCACCCCGTGCACTCTGACCTGCCCATGATCGCCACCAAAGTCGGTCTCAGCTATCAGGAACTGATCCGACGCATCCTCGACTCTGCAATCCGACGAACCAAAGACACTCCACCGATCCTGCCTGGCTGATTCACCCCGTTCCGGATATGCTCCGAAGCGATCAGCTGCAGGCAGCTCGGTGACCGTCCCCCGATATTGTTGATTTCACACCCCGAATACTTCGCAGAATTTTGTCTGCGACTTTCTGGCGCAAACGGGCCACAACGTCACCGCGGGGACTCCGTGTGGCCGGTGAGTTCTTTTCGGCGTGGTGGCCATCAGGCACCCGGGCACCCGCTGAGTCCTTGTTACGTTCTGAAATCACGACTTACGGACTATTTTCCCGGACAGGGTTTACAGGCATGCATGCCGCGATATTGTTTAACCAGGTCTCTCTGAACGATTCAGCGGCAGATCTGGACGTGCTGGTCCAATGCGTCGATGTGGAGAACAGCCTGCGCAGGCTGGGCTTCACAACTGACCGAGTCCCCTGCACACTCAACCTGAACGAAGCCCGCAGCAAACTGCAGCAACTTCGGCCGGACGTAGTCTTCAACCTGGTGGAATCGCTGGGCGGCGCCGACCGCCTGATGGCACTGGCCATTATGCTGCTGGAGGCCATGCCTCTGCGTTTTACCGGAGCTTCAGCACTGGCCATGCTGCTGGCCACCAATAAGATTCGCGCCAAACAACGACTCGCTGAACTTCAGCTTCCCACCGCCCCGTGGATCACCGAGGACACGGCCACGTGGCAGGGCCTGGACGACAAAGCCTGCTCGCCCGGAAAAGTCATCGTCAAAGCCGTCGCGGAACACGCATCTCTTGGCATCGACGACACCAGCGTGCTGACATTGCCTCCCGGTGCGGCCGGACTGGCTGCGATTCAGCACCGCATGCGTCTGGAATCGCGGAAATACAACACGCCATTTTTTGCCGAAGCATTCATCGAAGGGCGTGAATTCAATCTCAGTGTGCTTGCAGAAAATGGCCAGCCTGTCGTGTTGCCACCGGCAGAAATTCAATTTGTTGACTATCCGGGACACAAGCCGCGCATCGTCGGCTCGGACGCCAAATGGAAAGTGGATTCCATGGAATTCACCAATACCCCCCGAAAATTCGACTTCCCTGTTGGCGATCAGCCCCTGCTGGACGAACTGGAAGCGCTCGCACGGCGCTGCTGGGGCGAATTCGGATTGCGCGGCTACGCGCGGATTGATTTTCGCGTCGATGCCGATGGGCAACCGTGGATTCTGGAAATCAATCCCAATCCCTGCCTCTCGCCCAACGCAGGATTCGTAGCCGCCCTCGCCGAAGCCGGCGTGTCCTTCGATCAGGCTGTTCAGCGGATTGTCGCCGACGTTCAGCCCTGAGATCCCCGACAACTCCGCACAACAGCGGCTGACAAAGGGCACGACAAATCCTCGATTCACGGCGTCCTGATACCTCGCAAAACAGGCTTGGCAACGCTGCTACTGCCATGACCATGGCAGGGCTTTGATTTTCTCGCACCAACAACGGACTCTGGTCATGTCAGATGCCACTCCCTCGCCCCAACCACATCGGCTGCAGTTAGGAACTGACCTCTGGACCCTGCGTGACGAGGTCCAGGCGGGCGACGCAGCCCTGATTCGCGGCATTGTGGAATCCACCGGCGTCTTTCATGCGTTTGAAGTCGATGTTGCGGTCGAGTTGGTGGAAGACCGACTTCAGCACGGCTCCGCCTCCGGCTATCACTTTCTGATCGCAGAACGCTCGGACTGCGCTGCTGGCTACGTCTGCTATGGAGAAATTGCCTGCACCACCGGCAGCTACGACGTCTACTGGATCGCCGTCACCAAAGCCTGTCAGGGGGCCGGGCTGGGAAGGGCACTCCTCACAATGACCGAGCAACGTATCGCGGCCCGCGGAGGCCGAAAAATCTATCTCGAAACATCCGGACGCCCGGACTACCTGCCGACTCGCACTTTTTACGAGCGCTGCCAGTACGCCCGAGCCGCAGAACTTCCGGATTTCTATGCCGATCATGACGCCAAAATCGTCTATGTGAAAGACGTACGCAACCACTGACCCGCAATCAAACTCTCCGCCGTCGATCACTCGAAACTGCCACGGCGACGTGCTAGGCTGCGGACCTTGCGGAACCCACCTTCCTTTTTGTGACCTCCTGGAAACCCCCATGCTCCATCCTTCCCGCTCCCGAAAGGTGCACTGCCTGCTGGTGCTGGCCGCGGTTCTGACCGCCGTCGTCAGTCCTGTTCAGGCCGAAGACCCGCCAATTCGGGCCCTCCTCGTCCTTGGTGGCTGCTGCCATGACTACCCCGTCCAGCAGAAACTGCTCACCGAAGGTATCTCACGACGCACCAGCATCGAGTGGACGGTCAGTTACGACCCGGACAAAGGCACCAGCCATCTCAATCCCTGGTACGAAAAGGAGAACTGGTCAGAGGGATTTGATGTGGTGATTCACGACGAATGCACCTCCGACGTCAGGGATCCCAAAATCGTGGAACGGATCCTGCGGCCACACCGCGAAGGACTGCCCGCTGTCGTCCTGCACTGCGGAATGCACAGCTATCGCACAGAAGGCTATCCACAGACCACCCCGTGGTTTGATTTCACCGGACTGACCAGCACCGGACATGGTCCTCAGGAACCCATTGCCATTGAATTCCTCAGCGAAACAAACCCCATCACGCTGGGCCTGAAAAACTGGACCACAGATCGCGAAGAACTTTACAACAATTCTTCGGGGCGCCTGCTGGAAACAGCCGAACCACTCGCCATGGGCAAACAAGTGTGGACCGGAAAGGATGGCCGCAGTAACGAAGCGTCAGCCGTTTGTGTCTGGACCAATCGCTACAATGGAAAAACCCGGGTCTTTGCCACGACGCTGGGACACAACAACGTCACCGTGGGCGATGACCGCTATCTCGACCTCGTCACACGTGGTCTGCTGTGGTCCGTCGGACGACTCAAGGACCCTGCTGCCGCCGCTTCGGAACAGAAATGATCTCCCTGCCGCCAAAGGCCTCAGTCCGTGACGGCGGCATTCCGGTTGAACAACCAAACAGCATGATTTTCAGGGACTGGACCGTTCCAGACACCGTCGCTCTTCAACTCTTTCAGGACAGCTGACATGACCACTGAACCACTGAAACTTAAAGGCAACATCAAGCACTCCATCGTGTTCTGGTGCTTCAATATCGCCGGCGAATTCTGGGACTTTGAAAAGACCTGTCAGGTTGCAACTTCGCTGGGCTGCAAGTCGATCGAAATCTGTGGACCGGAACACTGGCCGCTGCTGAAGAAATACGGTCTCGTCTGCGCACTGGCACCCAACGGCATGCCCGGAGCACCGTTTGTCCGCGGCCTGAACAACCGTGACTGCCACGCCGAAGTCATCGCCGCCACCAAAAGCATGATTGACGCCTGCCACGAATACGGCTTTCCCAACGTCATCGCCTTCACCGGCTACAAATGGCGTAATCCGGAAGATCCGACCAGCGGTGAACTCAGCCTGGAAGAAGGTGCAGCCAACTGCATCGAGGCTCTGAAACAGCTGGCCCCCTACGCCGAACAGAAAAACGTCACCATCTGCCTCGAACACCTCAACACCCGAGACGGCAGCCATCCCATGAAGGGACACCCGGGATACCAGGGCGACGACATCGATTACGTTGCCAACATCGTCCGTGGTGTGGGTTCTCCCAGAGTCAAACTGCTGTTTGACTTTTACCACGTGCAGCTGATGAACGGAGACGTGATCCGTCGCCTCGAAGAAAACATCGACGTGATCGGACATGTTCACACCGCCGGTAATCCCGGCCGCTGCGAACTCGACGAGAATCAGGAAATCAACTTCCCACCGATTCTTCGCAAACTCGTGGAACTCGGTTACACCGGATATGTGGGCCATGAATTCATTCCCACACGTGACCCGCTGGCCGGTCTGCGCCAGGCCGTGGAAGTCTGCGACGTCTGACCACACGCAGCCATCCATTTGAAGTCTGAAGTCTTCGGACGTCCTGTGTAGCGGCATCCCCTCTGCGCAGGACGCTCGTCCCTTGCCCTTCAGCTCGCCCACTTCAAAGTCCTACAACCGGGACGCTTCACCGCCCCGCTCGCTGAGCCGTGTACGAGTCTTCGCGGCAGGTACAACGACTTCGGGGACGGCCTGAAAATAGGGCGACGTCCGGAATTCGCTCAAGCCTGGTACCACCTGCCGAGTCCGCAGTGAGCGGTACGGCGCCCGGGATTCATAGTCAGCCGTATCGTTAATCGGCAGCAACGCAAAGTTGCCATCGCACCCGGCGTTCTCCGGATGGTATGCCGCAAACCCGCCGGTCCGCAGAGCCTGCCAGTCTATGCAACGGGCCACATCGTTTGCGGTATCCGGAGCGTACACGAATGGATTTTGCCCCGGTACCACTGCCAGCCCGGCGACGGCCGAACCAAAACTGCCAAGCTGCAGAGCAATCACGTCTTCGTTCAATCCTCGCGACATAGCTGGGGACACATCGTCCCACGCAGGTGCATCAGCGACAGGAGTGAACGCCGGGAAACGAGCAATCAGACAAGACTCAGGACTGACGACCACGAACTCGTCCATGGACGTGATGACGCTCGCCCGGCATGGAGCAGCAGCCAGTAACCCGGAGATCATCACTCCGAAAAACAGACCACAACCTCTGGCAACTCGACAAATGTCCACCACAAACCTCTCCATGCCCTGACATCGCATCGTTTGATGGTAGTGGTATTACCACACCAGGATAAAAAATGTCAACGCCGGTCTAAGCTGCTCAGCTGGATCCCGGAAGAGCGAAGTCTCATTTGATCTGCGTTTTGTCAGCGGCCGGTTGCGTCCTGAACGGGAGGGAGAAACGGTGTTCAACCAGAAGAGAGTCGCGTTTCGCTGCGCCGAAACGTGCGTCCCGCGTTCTCCAGCACACCGGCGAGCTGGGGGTGTCAGCCCTGCGAGACGTCTGTGTCGGTTGATGTTCACTTCAAAGCTGTTCTGCTCGGTGGGCTGACGCCGCACCGCTTGCCTTTTGGGGGACGCCTCGCTGCCATCGAGCAAAAAACGACCCTGATCTCCCATGTGAACATCGTTTCGCCAATCCCAGCACTCGCCTTTCCCCTCAAAATCGCCATTCCGAAAACCTGACCTGCCTCGGCATCCTTGCCGGTCCTGCTCACTGCCCGATTTCCGGCCAGGGTTGTCGGTCTGGCGGGCAGTTGCCTTCGGGAGGAATTGCGAGGCACGGGTTTTTCTCTGCGGGGATTCGGGGTTGTGCTCATCGTAAAACATGGTGAACTGAGAAAGGTCTTGTAGAAAATGTGGTTTCACTGTGTTCTTCAGGGCGATTCCGGTACGATTCCTGCCATACAAATACTGGGCTCTCTGCCGCCGGGGGCCATGTCAGTGTTCACGGGCACAGCGGCGTTCGTGACCACAGGGTTCAGTTTCCGGACGATCCAGACGGGTGGTTTGAATCACGATGCAGACACACACTGTCGTACCTATTCAGTCCACGCCTTTGCGTGGCACCGGCACGTTTGATCAACCAGCAGATAGCAATTCCCTGTACCGCCAGTGGGGCGCGCACATCGTGCCCGGCGGGGTGCGATTTTCCGTATGGGCACCGAACGCCCGTGAAGTTTCGGTCATCAGTGACAGCAATGGCTGGACAGCGGGACGCGACTGGCTCAGTTCGTCTGACACCGGAGTCTGGACGGGGACTGTCCGCGGTATGATCCCCGGCACCCGATATAAATACGCCATCCGGACTCAGGCGGGCCACCTCGTCGAAAAAGCTGATCCAGCTGGATTCTACTTTGAAAAGCGGCCGCAGACGGCCTCCGTCGTCTGGAGCCTGCGTGATTTCACCTGGGGTGATTCCGCATGGATCGAACGCCGTTCCCACACAGACTGGCTGCATTCCCCGCTTTCCATTTATGAAGTCCATCTGGGATCGTGGAAACGTCCTGACGATGGTCGTACCTTCCACAGTTATCGGGAACTGGCCCACTCCCTCGCCGACTATGTCAGCGAGCTTGGCTACACCCATGTGCAGCTGCTTCCAATTACCGAGCATCCCTTCGACGGCTCATGGGGCTATCAGACGACGGGATACTTCGCGCCCACGTCCCGTTTCGGGTCACCTCATGATTTCCAGTACTTTGTCGATCACCTGCATCAGCGAGGTATCGGTGTGCTGGTGGATTGGGTGCCGGGACATTTTCCTGTCGACGGGCACGCGCTGGCGCAATTCGATGGAACCTGCCTCTACGAACATGCCGATCCGCGACTGGGATTTCACCCGGACTGGAACACTCTGATCTTCAACTACGGGCGCCGGGAAGTCAGTGACTTTCTGATTTCCAGTGCGCGTTTCTGGTGTGACGTTTACCATGTGGATGGACTGCGTGTCGACGCGGTGGCCTCCATGCTGTACCTCGACTATTCCAGGGATTCCGGACAATGGATCCCCAACCAGTACGGGGGACGTGAAAATCTGCAGGCAATCGACTTTCTGCGCCGCCTGAACACCATGCTGCATGCCGACTTTCCGGGCATACTGACAATTGCCGAAGAATCCACCGCATGGCCGGGGGTCTCGCGCCCCTGTTATGACGGCGGACTGGGATTCACGATGAAATGGGATATGGGCTGGATGAACGACACGCTGCGATTTATGCGGCGTGACAGTATTCATCGCAGCTATCATCTCAGCGACCTGACATTTCGCAGCATTTATGCGTTCTCCGAAAACTTCGTCCTGCCGCTGTCACATGACGAAGTGGTGCATGGCAAAAGGTCCCTGCTGTCACAAATGTCCGGAGATACGTGGCAGCAGTTCGCCAATCTGAGACTGATGCTGGCATCACAGTACGCGTCCCCCGGAAAAAAACTGCACTTCATGGGTACGGAGCTGGGGCAGTGGACCGAATGGAATCATGACGCCGAACTGGAATGGGTACTGCGGACGTTCGCATCGCATGAAGGCATTCGCCGCATGCTGTGTGATCTCAATCGACTTTACTGCACCCAAACCGCACTGCATCACGCGGACCACGACAGCAGCGGATTCTCGTGGATTGTCGGGGATGATCAGACCAACTGTGTCATGGCGTGGGTGCGTCAGAGCACCACGGATGGTGAACAGATCCTGGTCGTCTGCAATCTCACACCAGCCCCGCATCAGCACTACCGGATCGGTGTTCCCGTTCCCGGCTTCTACAGCGAGATCTTCAATAGCGACGGCACATGGTACGGCGGCACTGGAGTTGGTAATCAGGGTGGTGTGTATTCGACGGGCGTCCCCATGCATGGCCGAACGCAAAGCATCTGCATCACAGTCCCGCCACTGGGTGTGATGCTGTTTCGAGCCATCGTCGCACCGCCGGAAACGGCCGGGCCGTCGGCCGATGCCTCAGCGGAACAGGCAATCGGCGATAACTCTGTAACGACCCCCATCATGGGCCTCTGAAATATCCCGCCACCCCGGAAAACAGTGGATGGCGGCCGGATAAAGCGGCCCAGCGGAACACGGCTCGCAATTTCAGGTCTGTACCAGATTGGCGGTCCACGTACTGGCAGCGCCATTCAGGATCACCGGAAGCCAGGCCGCCAGATCCGGAGCCAGCAATCCACTGCTGCCAAACGCCATACAGGCCTGAGTCAGAGCGTAGGATCCGCCGAGGACCGCTGAACAGACCGCCATATTGGTAATCAGACTGTGCGATTCACGTCGCACGACCAGCGGCAGTGCCATCGTGATGGACAGCAGACAAAGGATCGGTCGCGTGATTCGGGTATGCAGAGCCAGACTCTGACTGCGCAGCGGCACGGTCCCGGTGGAAGGATTCTGAATGCGCCGAATCAGTTGCAGCGATGACAGCAGCTTCAGGTTTTTGCCGCGGTTGTAGAGTTGGTCAAACGTGACTTCAGAATGAATGAACACGTCCTGACCATCGTTCACGGCGTGGATACGTTCCCGCCCCAGCGAAGTCAGCACTGACGGATCAAAATCACCCTGAATATTCTGCAGCAGCCAGCCGCTGCGTTTCGCTTTGCGACCATCAGCCGTGATGAACCGCGCCTGCTCCGCCTTCAACACACAACTGCGAGTGCTCAAGTGGGTTTCAGGCAGAGAAAAACTGGCCCCGATCAGCGTCTGAGAATCCACCAGCACCTGATCGCCGTCAATATGCATCAGGAAATTTGAGTAGTCATAGACGGGTTCGACACGCTGCACTTCTGTGGTCTGACTTCCCCTTGGCATCTGCAACTGCACGGCGAGCGCTGGGATCATGAATTCCTGATTGACAATCAAACACAGATTCAGAACCGCCGCGGAGAGCAACAGAGGGCGGAGTAATCGAAACGCGGGAATTCCGGCAGCCAGCAGCGGAAACGTCTCGGAGCTCTTCCGCAACAACCCCAGCACAGTAATGACGGAAATCACGATCAGGATGGGGCCTGCCATCTCAAAGAATTCGAAGGCGCGATAGAAGTAATATTTTCCAATGCCTCCAAACAACAGCATGTGCCGCGACGCGGCAACCGACTCCAGCCCCTTAACGGCATTGTCCTGAAACTCATCGATGTTCATGAAGAGATCGATGACCACATACAGGCCGTACGCCGCCAGAAACAGCAACGCAAACGTGTGCAGCAGACGCCCAGTCAGATAGCGGTCAAATGTCGTCAGCATGCATCCCTGCCGAGTACTCTGCGATGGCCCACGAGCCTGAAAAAGATCCCACGATGGCCATCCAACAGTCTTCCACCCCTGTGGATGTCCTGATCCCGGCTGACCGCACCGGAAATCAATCCGGCCTCCCTGTCTCCTGCACTGTGGATCCCGTGAAATTACAATGGAAATCCGCCCGGGCCGTCAAGGTCGGTTCGGTCCCGCCCGGGCGTTCGCACATCAGAATCGACCTTGCCGGCGGTCCGAAAGAGGCATCGATTTCCCCGGCATGGGAATCCAGGCAAACGACACAGGACAAAGGGACAGCCGGTACCCTTGCGGGATCACCCGAAACCCGCTTTAAACTGAACACGCGAACAGTAAAACAGCAGTGACCGCTGCAAAACAGTCAGTTGTTGTTGAAAAAGTTGACACGCAACCGAGATCTGTCATACTCTACCGAGGCATTATTGTTCTTTTTCCTGCAGGATTTCAAAGGATCTTCACAATGTCACGACGTCAGGTTCGTCGGACCGCGTTCACACTGATTGAACTGCTGGTCGTCATCGCCATCATTGCCATTCTGGTCGCCCTGTTGCTGCCGGCCGTACAACAGGCTCGCGAAGCAGCGCGACGTACGCAGTGCAAGAACAATCTCCATCAGCTGGGGATTGCGTTGCACAACTACCACGATACTCACAACCTGTTTCCTCCGGGTTCTTTCTGGAACAACACGAATGCCGGACGAACCTACCAGCAGGGCAGCTTGCTGACGCACCTGTTGCCCTACATGGAACAGGCCAACATGTATCAGCAGATTCCGTTCAACGCTCCTCCAACCGGCAGTTTGAACGTGAACGACGCAGTGCTTCCGGACGGCCGCCTGATGCGACAGGTGTTTTTCGTACCAGGCTACGTGTGCCCTTCCGACACTGCCGGCAAGAACTTCAACAGCCGCTCAACAGTGCAGAACTACGCAGGCAGCAAGGGTGCATCCAACGCTGGCAGCCCAACGGGTGGCAATCCCAACGGCAGCCCGACCTGCCCGGACAAATACCTCGGTTATATCACCGGCAGTACGCAGGCCGGTAGCCGTGTTTCTGGCCCGTTCTACCGCAACGGCTTTTGTGATGCAATGAAAAACTGCACCGACGGCTTGTCGAACACCATCTACATCGGTGAAGTTCGGCCCGAGTGCAGCAATCACATGCGACAGGGCTGGCTCGAAGCAAACAACGGTCAGGGGATGGCTTCCACGCTCTACCCAATCAACCTGAACACCTGCAATGAAAGCTCAGCTTCAGGTTGCAACTGGGTCAACAACTGGGTGGATGAATTCGGATTCCGCTCACGACACACCGGTGGTGCCCAGTTTCTGCTGGGTGACGGCGCTGTGCGATTTATCTCCGAGAACGTTGATCACGTGACCTACAACCGACTCGGAGCCAAAGCTGACGGTCAGACCGTCACAGTTCCGGGCGAGTAGTTTTTCGTCTGACAGGATTTGCGGTGCCCCTGATGATCCATCAGGGGCATTTGCGTTTCAACAGCATTCATTTTTTCGCAATTCATCCGTCAGCAGCAGGCAAGTGCCGGTCATGTTCTGCAGCCATTTTGCTCGCTGAAATCGATCGCTCAGCGCTCAATCAGCGGCGCGCTGGTGATGTCTCTGCTTTGTTCCACAGGAAGGATATGACTATGCGTTCATGTGTCTTGTTGCTCTCCGCCGGGCTGTTCATGACCTCATTGCTGGGATGCAGCAAGAGTGACCGACCGGACATCGCTTTCGCGTCGGGCCGTGTCACCCTCGACGGCAATCCGGTCGAAGGCGCGTCAGTCAGCTTCGAGCCGGTCAGCGGCGGACGTCCCTGCAGCGGGATGACGGATGCTGACGGTGTTTACAAGATCACCAGCTATGAGCCATTCGATGGGGCGCCAGTCGGTGACCACAACGTTGCCATCATCAAGATCAGCGGCGAAGGCTCGGCTGTGCCGGCCGGAGAAGATCCGACCATGTCACTCAGCAATATCAGCGGCCCCGGTGCTGAGAAGAAGGATGAAAAGCAGCCCGAAACCATTTATCTCGTCCCACGCAAATACGGCAGTGTCAAAACTTCAAACCTGAAGGTTACCGTTCCGTCCGGTGGCAGTTCCGAGTTGAATTTCGAGCTGACAGCTCGGTAGTCCGAAACATTCGCCGTCAGGACTGGCCTCTGAAGGTGTTCCGAATATCATTCGGAACACCTTTTTTTTTGGCTTGCCGCAGCTTCAACGTCCACGATCCGTGCACTCCGTTGTACCGTACATATCCACTGTCTTGCGAGGATTTCTCGTGCTGCCAGTCAGCCTCATCGCCGCTAAACGAGACGGACGCGCACTGTCTCGGCAGGAAATTGCCTTCTTCGTGCAGGGCGTTACCAGCGGAGAAATCCCGGATTATCAGGTATCGGCCATGGCCATGGCCATTTATCTGCAGGGGATGACCACCGAAGAGACCGCGGCGTTGACTGCAGAGATGCTGGCGTCCGGGGCTTGCCTGAAGTGGCCGGACGACGGCATTCCCAGAGTGGATAAGCATTCGACCGGGGGCATTGGCGACAAGACCTCGCTGATCCTTGCACCGGTGCTGGCCGAGTGTGGTTTGCAGGTTCCGATGATTTCCGGACGAGGGCTGGGCCCCACAGGTGGCACACTGGATAAGCTGGAATCGATTCCGGGGTTTCGCACCAATTTGTCCCGCGCAGAGATCCAGAGTGCAGTGCAGACGGTGGGTTGTGTGATTACCGGAGCGTCCGCTGAACTGGCACCTGCGGACCGTCGCCTGTACGGGATTCGTGACGTTACGGCGACAGTGCCATCAATACCATTGATCACTGCCAGCATTATGAGCAAGAAACTCGCGGAATCCCTGACTTCGCTGGTACTCGACGTGAAATTCGGCAGTGGCGCCTTTATGAAATCACAGGCACAGGCGACGCAGCTTGCGCGATCGCTGGTACAGGTCGGTCGTCAGATGGGCTTACCCACCGTGGCGCTATTGACCGATATGAACCAGCCACTGGGACGAATGTGCGGAAATGCTCTGGAGGTCCGCGAAACGCTGGACGTGCTGTCGGGGCAGGGGCCTGCAGACGTCAGGCATCTGAGCATCGAACTCTGCTCAGAACTGCTGCTGCTGGCAGGAACCGACAGGACGACCGAGGCTGCTCGCTCGCGTTGTGAACGCATTCTGGATTCCGGAGCCGCCCGAGAACGATTCAGTCGTATGGTCGCCGCGCAGGGCGGGAGCACCGCGTTCTCCTTGAAAGCGGCGCCGGTTACAGAACTTTGTGCGGCTGACGCCGGGTTTATCCGTTCGATTCAGACGGAAGAACTGGGGCTGGCCATCGTGGAACTGGGTGGCGGACGCCGTCAACTCACCGATCACATCGATCACACCGTCGGCCTCGAACTGTTGATCAAGGTTGGTGATCAAGTGGAACGCAACCAGCCCCTGGTCCGAATTTATTCGAGCACGCCGGAACGAATTTCTGCCGCTGTGCAGCGTTCAATCGAGATTGCAGAATCGGCCACACCGCTCCCCATGATCGCCGATCGCATCTGTTGATACCGAAAAAGGGGTCAGGTCTCTTTTTCATATTGTGATTGCATACTAACCCGAAGCGCGAGCGAGGC
>CAIYBH010000003.1 GCA_903924405.1 uncultured Planctomycetaceae bacterium
AACCCGCCGCCAAAGCAAATATCCTGCCCCCCAAGGCCTGCTCTGACGCTGAAATTCGCCAAAAACAATCGAAGCCTCCCAAACACTTGCTGCCCCCGCCCCACCGTTCTTAAACACCCGCATACGCGGATTTTCTGCGAAATCATCCGCAAGTCCGGCAGGAACACCGGAGATGACTTTCTCTGGTTCTATCGGCTTTCGAAGTCTGCTAATCTCTTCCCGTAAGCCCGCACGGCAAACGGATCTCATACTTCAACACTTATCGCCAGAGACCATCCTCATGAAGGCTGCTGTTTTCGAACAATTTCAGACGCCCCTCAGCATCCGGAATGTTGCCGATCCCGTTCCCCATCCCGATGCCGCCATCATCGCGGTCCGTAGCTGTGGGCTCTGCCGCAGTGACTGGCATGGATGGATGGGGCATGACTCCGACGTGCATCTGCCGCACGTGCCCGGACACGAACTGGCCGGAATCGTTGTCGCCACAGGGGCAGACGTGCGTTGCTGGAAAACTGACGCACGAGTCACCGTCCCGTTCTGCTGCGGCTGCGGACACTGCACCCAGTGCCGCAGCGGAAATCAGCAAATCTGCGATCACTACACGCAGCCCGGATTCACTCAATGGGGCGCGTTTGCCGAATATGTGGAAATCCGGCATGCAGATGTCAATCTGGTGTCACTCCCCGAATCCATCGACTTCGCTACCGCCGCCAGCCTGGGATGCCGCTTTGCAACATCCTTCCGCGCTGTCGTGGCACAGGGACGGCTCCAGGCCGGGGAGTGGCTGGCAGTCCACGGATGCGGCGGCGTCGGGCTTTCCGCTGTCATGATCGGCTCAGCGCTCGGAGCACAAGTCGTCGCCGTGGATATCCGCTCTGACCGCCTGGAACTGGCACGCCGCTGCGGTGCCACCCATGTCATCGATGCGACGTCCAGCGAACCCGTAGAAGCCATTCAGCAACTGACTCACGGCGGCGTAAACGTCTCCGTTGACGCTCTGGGCAGCCGCCGCACGTGCTGGAATTCCATCCGCTCGCTGCAAAAACGCGGCCGTCATGTGCAGGTCGGCCTGATGACCGGCACAGAAGCCAATCCCCCCGTCCCTATGGCACTGGTGATCGGTAAAGAACTGCAAATTCTTGGCAGCCATGGTATGCAGGCCTTCGAGTATCCCCGGATGCTGAGCATGGTCGCAGCCGGTATACTGAAACCAGAGTTGCTGATCAGCAACCGCGTGTCACTGTCCGAGGCTGCCCTGCTGCTTCCCGAAATGCATACATTCCCAGGCAGCGGTGTCACTGTCATTGATCGATTCAGCTGACAGTAAACTCCCTGTTTGACTCGATCAGCCTGCTCACACTCGCTGCATTCAGGCGATCAGATGTTCGCAGCTTGAATGTACGCAAGGTAACCGAAATGGGCCACGCAACTGCATACCCCCACCTCCCGCTCAAACAGGAAGCGACGTGCCGTAAAAAAACAGCCCCGAATGACTCTGCGGTCACTTCAAGTTCGATAGCCGCAGTAATTGCACCACACCCCGCACCTCCCCGGCGGTTGGCACTCGATCTGAACGGCGAGGAGTTCCTGGCTCACATGCTGTCTGCGAAGCACTCCGTTTTTCTCCCGCAACGGACACCCGGCAACGGTCGGCAGTGTTACGGAAAACGTTCACCGGCAGACGAACCGGCTGCGGGCATCTTCTTCAGGCAGCCACCGGCGAGATCAACCAGAAACTCAGCCACGCGGCGCGCGGCATGCGGCCGAGCAACAGTGCCCATTGCTGCCGACAGGCTCGCTCGCTTCTCAGGTGACTGCACCAGTTCAGTCAGCGTACCAGTCAACACGGCCACCGCATCCTCGGACTGCTCGTTCACAACCCTCGCAGCTCCTGCACTCACATAATAATCCGCGTTGTGCCACTGATGCTGGTCGGCCGAAGGCATCAACGGCAGAAGAATTGCCACTGACCGCGCACAAGCCAGTTCAGCAAGCGCCCCCGCGCCCGCACGACTGATTACCAGGGTGGCCGCGGCTAACTCCTCGTCCATTGCTGTCAGAAATGGTTCCACCCGAACGCGCCATGGACGCCCCTCATAAAAATCACGCACTGCCTGAAGATCTCCAACCCCAGTCTGATGCACAATTTCCCAATGATCCGGCAATTGCTGGCCTTGCTCCAGCACGCTCGTCACCAGCTGGTTTAGACGACTGGCCCCCTGACTGCCCCCCAGAATCAGCAACCGCGGAACTGTCGCTGAGCCTCCGGCAGGACGCTCCAGCAAGTCAGCCAGCACTCGACGAACAGGTACCCCAACCGATTCCAGATCACAGTGAATCTCTCCCAGATAGTTCTGCAGCAGTGGGAGCCCGGTAAAGGTTATCATCGCCCGCGAAGACAACGCCGTGGTGGCCCGCCCCGGTACCGTATTGCTCTCCAGCAGAATCACCGGAATCTTCAGATTCGACGCCGCAATGCATCCGGCGACACTGGCAGCCGCCCCCAGCCCCACAACCGCCACAGGCTCAATCTCACGCAACCGACGCCGCAAACGCCGATAGTTGGCGACTAACCGCCACGCACCCAGAAGCAAACGACGCAAACGCCCACCCCGGGCAAAATGCTCGCAACATTCCCACCGCATGCTCGGGATCTGCAGGGCCGCATGCTCCAGAATCTGACGATCAACCGGCCGGTCGCTGCAGAAAAACACAACGTCCGCCAGTGGATGCAGTTGCCGAATAGACTCAGCGACAGCCAACCCCGGGAAGACATGCCCTCCGGATCCCCCTCCGATGAATACAAAAGCATCACTTGTCATCTTACCACCCCAAGGCTCCTCCACGATCGCAGCCGACTGTCACTGACAGCGACCCGGCAAATCAACGCACTTACAGGGTAGCACACCCATTCTCCCAAAGAAATTTCGCCACCTGGGGAATGTGAAAAATGCAAGCTAATCTATGTACTCACTCACACCGTCAGCGGAAATCAACAGCAGGCACCGCGTTAACGGATGGTGCATCACTGCGTGATCCTCCACCACCTGGTCTCGAATCTGCTGAATCAAATCAGGCTCTTTCAGCGAAACCACCACAAAAAAATCACGGTTCGGCAGCCCCAGAACAAGTTCCCTGCCAAACAATCCACGCAGACGTGAATGAAATTCAGGATCCAGAATCCGCGAACAATTGTAAGCGTCCGGTTTTAACGGCATCAACATTTTTGGAGCATCTTCCTCGCCCACCACCGTAACTTCCAGCGGGTGATCTTCCGCGTAACTCTGCAGATTTTCTATTGCGGCAGAATGCAGGTCTTCCAACGAAATTTCCCACGTGTCCAGCATCGTTTGATGCACGTACCTGTACGAATCATCTTCGTCAATCACATAGCCAATTGACAGCCCACCCACCCACGGCTGCCTAACGCGTCCGTCCTGACGAGTGTCGCTCTCCGGCGACAACATAGGCAACACACGAGTCCTGACTTCGTGAAACTCAGGCATCAACTGGCTGGGACTTAACTCCTGAAGTCGAACCATCGAAGTCAGCCCGGGCAGCATGATCTTTCGAAACTCTTCAGGTTGCTGCAAATACCTGCGGTAGAAGTTGGACAAACCAATCTCGCTATGTCCAAGACGCACAGAAAACCCGCGAGCCACAGAGGACTGCAGCAACGGAAAATGGTGCCTCGCCAGTTCCA
>CAIYBH010000004.1 GCA_903924405.1 uncultured Planctomycetaceae bacterium
CGCCGCCTTCCCTCATCCAGGCCATGGCCGGATAATGCATAAACTGGTCGAACCAGGTGCCGATCAGCGAGTTTCCGCATTTGATTTTGTGATCCAGAAATGTGAACGGCAGTCGCGGGTCCAGCGTTTCAATCCACAGACTGAGTCGGCACAGTTCCACAGCCAATGGGTCGAGGTCGACACCGTAGATGCAGCGTTCCACAATGTACCGCCGCAGAACCGCTTTGGTGCGCTGCTCAAAGTCCGCATCTTCCGGTCGGCACGGAAGCCTCTCGTCCGTCAGGGTTTGTTCCGTCGTTTCGTCGCGGATCAGGTCAATGACCGTACGGTCCGCGAAGTGCTGAAATCGCCGGTGATAGTGCAGTGAGGCATACAACGCTTCGGTCAGAAATCGCAGCGCTGCCAGCAGGAACGAACCGCTGCCGCAGGAGGGATCGCAGACCTTCAGATTCAGAATGTGCTCTGGTCGCCTGGGAATCCACAGGTCGATGGGGGCATCCAGATTGATCTGGCCGTCGGTACCGATCGGTGGATCGTAGGCCAGTGGTCTCAGGGTCCGATGCACTGTGGGAATGGCCAGCTGCGGGCGCGTGTAGTAGGAACCACTGCCTTTGCGGGTGCCGCCCCAGCGCACAAGGTACCATTCGCCAGGCAGCACCACTTTGGTGATGATCTGGCGGGCTTTGGCGGCAAGTGCGGCCTGATACCTGAGCGCCTTGTCTTCGGTCATTTTCCCTGTGGGTTTGGGGACCAGTTTTCCCGCTTCGATGGCCCGAAAGGCCCACGCTTCCGCGCGACTGCGGATCGTATGACGGTCGTCGACGTCCACCGCCGCAGCGGGTTCCTCGCTGGATGGCAGAGCTTCGTCGGGTGTCTGTTCACCGGATTCCGCAGACGGATCCTCGGCGGAAAGCTCGGCCGACGTCTGCGTGTCGTCGCCTTCGGCTTCCGTGCCTTCACCTTCCGTAGCCTCGGCCTCCTCTTCGCCGGACTCATCACTGCCGGAGGAGGTGTCCTGCATCTTGTCGAGCAGATTTTTCAGGTCTCGGTCATTCATGGCTTCCAGTGTGGCCAGCGGAAGCGCAGGCTGGTTGCCGACGGCCAGAAAGATGATGGGATTTGCGGCCGTCGCCTGACGCAGCTCAAAGTCCAGCAGGCCTTCGTACAGAATCCCGATGTATTCGTTATCAAGGCTGGAAAAGTCTACAGGAGCGGGAATCCAGGCGGTCTGTCGTCCCTGACGAATTTTGATTTTGGTGCGGCTGAGCAGATCGAGGATCCGGTGGACCAGCATGTCCGTCATCACATCCTGATCGAAGCAGCCGTTTTCCAGGACGGCGAGGGCTCGGCTGACGCCGTCTTCACTGTCGGGATCGCCGGGTTCGAACAGTTGTCCGCCGTAGGTCGGGACGACAAGGGCTTCGTGCGAACTGCCACTGAACACCAGTTGAAACAGGGACACGATGCGAGGCCACGCGGCGTAGCTGTGGCGTCGCCGATGGTCGGTCATGCGTTCCAACAGGTCCCGCAGTCCGGCCAGACTGTAGGCTGAGTGATAAATCGGGTTGTCTCGCGGGAGCAATGCGTCCCGGGATTCGGCGAACAGCACGACGACCATGCGCATGATGATGCGGACACCCGCCCTGTAGATTTCGGCGGGATCGAGTGTCTGAAAGTGCGCTGACAGGACAGGGCCGTGTCCCTGAATCAGCAGTTCCACGGCCTGACGAACTCGTTCGCCAAGGACCTGCGAGAGTTCGGCCTGACCTTTGCGGCTGTCGTTGATGGCGGCGAGCAGTGGCGGGTGCGTCTCGGCCGACGTGCGGGTCCACAGTTGCTGATTGAGCAGCGCGCGGAAACCCTGGAATTCTGCCGACACCGTGCCTTCGGTAAACCACTGGCTCAGGTCCCACTGACACCAGGCGTCATAATCGAGGCCGGCGAAAATGATGCGCCATTCGTGACCGTTGGTGACGACAGCCAGTCGATTATCGGTCTGTCGCAGCCATTGGAGGGCATGGCTGATGCTGCGTTTTCCACGTCCCAGGCCAAGTCGTTGTTCATCGTCAATGAACACGGGCACCAGTGACCTGTGGGGGCCATGCCACAGTTGTCGGGGACGAATGCTTTCACCGGTGATGGCCTTGCGAGACCAGTCTCCGGGGATTTCGGGGCCGCGCTGCCAGTATCCGTTCAGACCGTGGAAGTCGAGAACGTGTTCCATGACGAAGGCGACAAATTTGTTGCGATGCGTCCGTGGGTCATCCAGAAACTGGTCGATCCGTCGCCGCAGTCGATCCTGTTCGAAATGGGAGGGTGTGGCCGATGGTCTGGCGGTGAGGTGACTGAGGCGCGTGGGATCGAGCAGCAGGCCGCCATGCCTGAGACTGTTCCACCATTCCAGAGATGTGGAGATGGTTGTCATCGTGCGGCCCTCTCATCCGGCCTAACGGCCACCTTGTGCGCCGATTTGGGGGCGACGGAGGTTGCGGGGAAGCGGATTTCCACGGCGAGCGGGAAGACCTGGGCCTCGTGATGCAGGGCATAACGCCCGGGCAGCATGCGATTCAGGATGCGGTCTCGTTCTTTTGCCAGCTGGTCGCGTACGGCCTGATAATGTGATTCGCGGCGTAGCCGTTCTTCTTCTTTGAGGACAATGGAGCGGTCCATGTCGTCGAGGGCGGCCTGACCGTCGAAGAGGAGTCCCTGCGCTTTCTGGCGTTTGAGTTCGGCGATGTCACGTTCGAGCTTTTTCAGGGTATTGTCGGCGATCAGGGCAGAGACTTCACCCGGTCGACTGCGATAGCGGGCTTCTTCTTCATTTTTGGCCTGCTCCCCGTCAATCGCCAGCTGTTGTCGGAGTCGAGCGGTGAGTTCCGATCGGAGGCGGCTGACCACTTCTTTAAGATCCAATTCCAGATCCGAGAACAACTCGGCCGCTTTTGTCTGCAGCTTTGGGCCGACAGGGCGTGTGGCGGTCAGTTCCGACGCCGGAACATGGGGCAGAAGTTGTCCGAGGCTGTCCGCATGGACGGGGAAGCACAGGGTTCGAATCCAGTGATGAAACGTTTCCCGGAGTTCGTTGACGGCCAGTTCTTCGACATGCAGCAGCAGCAGGGCATCGGCCCCGGCTGGCACGTCGCCGCTGCGAACCGTCCAGCGGGACACGTAATTTTGTCCGGGGAAGCGTCGTCGGCCGAGCGATGCGATGGCTTTGCCCATCAGGGGATGGCCGAGGTGCATCATGAGCACGTCGAATCGCGGGCGAAAGATCTGACGACCACCAATTTCTCCAAGGAAAGGATCGGCACTGAAAGCCAGCCAGGGAACAGGCCCAAGCCCGCTGCCCGTTGCCGTCCGCCGCACGGTTTCGTCAATGGTTTCGCTCCAGCCCGGCAGGGATGGATTGAGGATTTTGGATTTGCCTTCGTCATCGGGATCTGAGATCTGTGGCCGCGTGGCATGCATGCTCATGGCCGAATCCAGAACACTGCGTTTGGCCGCCGGATTGAGATCCAGTTCGTTCGCCAGATCCGTCAGTCCCTGCAGGGTGGCCTGTTGTTGTTCGGGCGAGTGAATGGTGGCGTCGGCTTCGATGGCCGCGCTGCCGGTGGCCTGTTTCAATCGCAGATCCAGCCTGCGCTGCACGTCCTCGACATCATGACCCTCAATCAGACACTGGTGCACGGCTTCATCCAGAATGTCGCCAACGGCACCCAGATCTTCCCGCATCTGTTCCACTTTCTGGATCAGGTGCGACATGAAACGCAGATCCGCATCCTGCTGACTGGCGAAGTGAAAGGTGTGCACATCGCGGGCCTGCCCGTGTCGATCGAGCCGGCCATTTCGCTGTTCGATGCGGCTGGGATTCCATGGGCAGTCGAAATGCAGCAGGTACCGGGCTGTTTCCTGGAGGTTCAGGCCTTCACTGGCCGCATCGGTGGCCAGCAGAATGCGGACCTGCGCAGAGGGGTCATTGAAGGCTTCTTTGATTTGTTCGCGGGTTGTGTCTTCCATTCCGCCGAACAGGCAGAGGATTCGATCACTGCTGTCCGCGTAGTGTTCGCGCAGTCGTCGCTGAAGATAGTCGAGAGTCGTTTTGTATTCGGTGAACAGGACGAGCCGTTCGTCTGGTCGCCACTGATTGGCGTGGCGAAGTCGGGTGTCGATGAGTTGGACGAGTGCATCAAACCGCGCGTCTTCGAGCGGATTGACGGAGATCGTCGATTCGTGCTCCAGCTGGATTTTCAGTGTGCTGACGGCCGAGTCAATGGCTGCGATTTCGGTGGTGAGGTGTGGTTCCAGATCTTTCAGCCATGCTCCGATGACGGTGCTGGCGGTGGCTGCCCTTTGCTGCGATTCTCGATCATCCGCCGAATCGTCGTGAATGCTGCGTTCTGCGGCGGCCACATCGGCATCGTCGGCATGCTCGACTTCACGAAGGCCCAGTTTGCAGCGCAGCCAGGAATCCGCAAATGGGATGGGACCACTGAGGAGGCGTTTGCCGAGGATTTCGATGGCAAACGTGCCTGACAGTCGCCGTTTGCGACTTTCGGACGCAATGACCTGTCGCAGCCTGGCACGGAAGGCATCGACCGTTTCCAGCAACTGCAGTTCGGCGGCGCCGAATTCGATGGCAATGGCTTTGGGTTCCAGACGCGTGCAGAACTTTGGTGGATTGGTCCG
>CAIYBH010000005.1 GCA_903924405.1 uncultured Planctomycetaceae bacterium
AAGCACCCTTCGGGCCAGGGCAGAAAAGGGGTCAGGAACCAATAGTGCGAAGCACCCTTCGGGCCATTTGGCTATTGGTTCCTGACCCCTTTTCTGCCCCCAACATAATGAAAGTTACTCATGAAAAGTTCAGTTTTGCGATTGCGGTCGGGGGCGTTGAAGACGCGTGTTTTGGCTGTGGGCCTGCTGAGTCTGGGGCTGTGTCAGGGAGGCGCGGAGACGCGGTCGGATGAATTCCGTGTGGCACCGTTGACGGCGGAGGAACAGCGGGGGTTGTCGGCGATTGAAGCGTCGGAGGTGTTGTCGACGATTTCGTTTCTCGCCGCTGATGAAATGGCGGGGCGGGATACGCCCTCGGTCGAGCTGAACATTGCGGCGGCGTATGTGGCCGCGCGATTTCGTGGTGCGGGGCTGGCAGGGTTGGGGCCTGACGGCAGTTTCTATCAGACACATGAGTTGGTCCAGTATGGTCCCCCTGAAGGTACCGTGAGACTGCAGCAGGGGAGTGAGATGCTGGCGGTGACCGGTGCCGTTTTCGGTGGCGACACTGAGGCTCAGGTGCGTGGTCCGGTGACGACAGAGATGACTGGGCCGGGTGTCAAGGGGGCTGTGGTCGTAATTGAGGAGCCCGCATTACCACCGCAGGCGGTGGGTAATGCGTCAGCGGTCACGGTGACACTGGCGCGGCGGGTGTTGCCACTGGTCGCGCAGGGGGCTGCTGCGGTACTGATTCGGGTTCGACCTGACAGTCCGCTGCCTGAGGCACTGGAGTTGATGCGTGACCGTCCACTGACATTACCAGCGCAGCTGCAGGTGACGATTCCGGTCGTGCTGATGCCGGCGGAGAGTGCTCTGCAGGGTGAAGTGGAACTGACGGTGCCGGCGCGTACGGCGGTTGTGTCTGCAGTGCGAAACGTGGTGGCGATTCTGCGTGGTAGTGATGCAAAGTTGTCTGATGAGGCCATCCTGTTTTCGGCGCATCTGGATCATATCGGGCGTCTGTCGGGAGACCGCGGGGGCGATACGATCAACAATGGAGCGGACGACAATGCCACGGGTGTGACAGCGGTGGTGACACTGGCGGACGCCTATGCGGCACTGCCTGTTCGGCCGGCGCGATCGGTGATTTTCATGACATTCTGGGGTGAGGAGAAAGGGTTACTGGGGTCGAAGTTTTACTGTGACAGCCCGCTATGGCCGCTGGACAGGACGGTGGCGAATATCAATATTGAAATGATCGGGCGACCGGAAGCCGGGGCGGAGGAGAAGATGTGGGGCACCGGCTGGACTCGCAGCACGCTGGGCCAGCAGTTGGCGGCTGGTGCTGCGCGCGTCGGGGTTGAGGTGTTCCATCGGGAAGACGTGAGCGAGATGCTTTATGCACGCAGTGACAATTACTCGTTTGTGCAGAAGGGTGTGATCGCTCACAGCTTTTCTGCGGGGTCACTGCACAGTGATTACCATCAGCCGACGGACGAATACACGCGTTTGAATGTGGCACATATGGCGCGGGTCATTGAGGGGTTGTTTGCCGGCAGTCTGCCGCTGGCGCGCGGTGAGATGACACCGGTCGCCACTGCGAAGTAGGCTGTTGATTTTCCGGGCAGGAGCGGGCACGACTCGGGGGCCGAGTGCAGCTGTCCGCTATCTTGTTCCGAGACGGAAGCGGGGGATAATCAGGGGAGCCTGACGTCGCTGCGGCGTGCTGGTGGTTTCCTGTGACGGTGGTGTCTGCGTTACGGGTGCCTGAGCTGCCGGTGGTGTGGCGGGCTGCATCAGTCCCGGGAACAAACTCGGCAGCAGCCCCGGCAGACTGACAGGCAGGATGGGACCAACGGGAGCCGGTGTGGTTTCTGTGAAATCCGGTGCGTCCGGTTCCGGTTTATTTTCGGAAGACCGCAGCGGAGGTGTTCCGGGGAATGGTCCGGTAGGCGTTCCGGGAATGGTTCCCGCCATCAGTCCGGGAAACAGACCACCGAGGTTTCCGGGCAGGAGTCCCGGGATCGCCATGATCGGTGTGTTTGGAAGTTGCTGAATGGAGGGTGGCAGCTTTTTCAGGATGGCCTGGGGAAGTTGTCCCTGCATTGCACCATCGACTTCATTCAGCACGCGCTGGACTTTCTGCTGATCCTTTTCGGACAGCAGTCGGGATTGAGAAACCTGTCGAGCGATGGTTACGGGGTTGGCCTGCCCGGATCGCAGGCTGACGAGGATGGACTGCACATCCTGAATCTGTCCAAGGAGTTTCTGGTTATCTTCAGCCAGTCGCTGGTATTCATCGGCGAAGCGAAGTTTCAGGGACTGCAGTTGTTCTGAGGCGTGTTCGTTGACTTCTGCCAGTAGCCGGTCTCGGGCTTTTTCCAGTTGGTGATAGAATGCGGCCTGCACGCCATCGGCAATCTGTTCACCAATGTCGGAGGTCAGGACCACGTCTGGTTTCTGCAGGCTGCCATTCAGAGCGACGAGTGCATCCAGAGTCCTCACGGCTCCGAGCGACTGATTGGTGGCTTCAAGGATTTCCGGGCGGACATCGTCGGAGGCTTCAAAGCTTAAGCCCTGCAGATCGGAACGCAGATTCACGAAGCCCTGAAGCTGATCACCATCGAGCTTCAGTTTCATGCTCCATGCAAGATTCTTCAGTCCAGCCTGGAAGAGTGCGTCCTCGCGACGCCCGGTCGTCAGTTGAAAGCCATCCTGATCCTGCAGTTCGGCATCAAGTTCGGTGCTGAGCTGTTGTCCGGTGGCATCCACGGTCATATTCAGTCGCAGCGGTTTGCGACCGGCGGCAGTCAGTTGAAACAGACTGGGTTGTCCCAGCAATTTTGGATCTTCGGTGACATTCCTGACAGTCGCAGAATACGGAATGAATTCTTCATCGATGGAAATGGACCCGGAGAGTCGCAGGTTTTTGAGCAGGACATCCGGAGCGGGCTGCATGAGCACCACTGGGAATTCCCGGCCGGCGCTGCGTGGTGGTCGGACCTGTTCGGCGAGATCGGACTGCCAGTCGCGGATAGTTTCGATCCAGCTGAGTGTCTGCTGAATACGCAGATACATGGCTTTGCCGAGCAGGGCCTGAGTAATCCGGGGGCCATCAGGTTTCAGCAGAGTGATCTTGTGTCGGATCATTTCCTGATCATGCAGCCTGGCAGCATTCAAGGCTTCGAAGTCTGCGCGGACTTCGGGAGTGATGCTTTTCAGATCGTTCTGAAATTGTCGAGCATCCCGCAGCAGTAGATCCGCTTCCTGCGCAAGTTGCAGATACTTTTCGATCTGCTCGAGGGTATCCCCCTGTTTTGCGGCTTTGAACTGATCTTCGAGCGTACGAACCTTTGATTCCATCGCCTTGGCGCGGTCTTCCAGTTCTGCAAATCGCGTATCCCAGCGTGAGTAGATGCCGGAACCAACGCGATAGGATTCGAGAAGATTGGGATCGAGCTGGTCACGGACCTGTTTTGACAACTGAGTCAGCCACTGATCCCCGAGTTCAGTGACTTTCTCTGTTAGCCAGGACGGTTCACTGGAGGTCGGTGCCGTGGATTGTTCCAGCTGACCGTCGTCCTTGCGGACGGTATCAAAACGCAGATTTTCGATGCGCCCATCTTCAACCACAAGACGACGCTGTGAAAGCGAGCGGGATTCCAGTTGCAGGTGCATCTGATCGAATTCGAACAGATTTCGCCCCTGCCGTCGGGCACTGGCAACAGCCACCTGACTCACATCGACCGTGGGAGGAAAGAATCGGGTGCGTACGGCAGCGACATCGACGCGAGCTCCTGTCACGGACTGAACGGCTCTTACGGCGGCGTATCGCAGTGCCGGGTCCATTCCCCATTTCAGGAAGGCCCAGAGGCTGACGACGATCACAAGGCGAGGGATGATCCACTTCCAGCGCATGCCGTACTCTCTTCACTCAGACTCAGGATTTGTGCCCGTCGACTTTTGTGTCGCTACTCTACGGAACTCAGACGATTGGCGACTTCAGCCCCGGTCATCAGCCGCAGCATCCAGGAGCGTTTGGCATACAGGGACAAAGCTCCTGAATACCGTTGAAACAGTGGACGTGTGGCAAAGTGCACAGGCAGTATCAGAGCCACTCCGGTGACAAAGCTGCCCATGACGATGGAATTGTTGAAATTGGTCCACGGGACCCATGGAATGTCATAAAGCCGTGTCCACACACCGGCGAGTGACGGCTGAGACAGGACAAACCACCCCACGCGGTCAAAGAACCCATCACAGCCGACTGCGGCAAGGGCTGCCAGCAACGCGCCGAGGGCTGCAATGCCCAGGTTCAGCCGTGTGGCAGCGAGGAGCAAGCCAAGACTGATGGCCAGCAGGTTACCCTTGGGCACGAGGCCGATCAGAATTCCGAAGGCCAGTCCAAGCGACTTCTGCCGTGGCGTGGTTTCTGAAATCATGGCGCTCAGCAACAGTCGAATGGGTCGCAAGATCAGAAACATGTTTCCATCCCCGTGTCACGGCGTACGTGTTGCAGCCGGCCTGACGTTTTCAGACGACGCAGCTCCACAACCCTGAGAGCATGCCGGATAATGGCCGTCTGGATCAATTGCGGATCGGGCCAATGCACAGAGGGAGGAGTCGGCCCTGGCTGGGAACAATTCGCGGACTTGCTGATTTTGCCGTTATCAGCTGTGGAGAGGCGTATTCTGCGGCTACGGCGGGATGGGAAATTGCCCGCGGCCTGAACTTTATGAAAAACGGCGACGTGTGTGTTACACTGGTACCGGCGGCGGCTGGGATGGCAAAACGGTGTTAAGCCCGCAGAGAGTCGCGTTTCGCTCCGTCGAAACGAACGTCCAGTGTTTTCACTGCCCAACTCGACACTTCAATCCTTTTGCTCCATCAGGCTGAAAACGCCTCGGACCACCCAGCTTGCGGCCGTTTCGCCATCCCTGACAGTGCCTGAAACGCGTGAAAACCGCTGCTCGTGCGGCGACGGTTGACGCAAACTGGAAAGTTCTCCTGATGACGGAACAAGCGGCTCTGGATCAGCAGGCGGAAGCGTTGTTTACCGCGCTCGCGATGACTCATCAGACACTGGTTCTGGCTGAAAGCTGCACCGGGGGACTGATTGCGGCGACGCTGGCGGGCAGGCCCGGAATATCGGCGTGGTTTGCGGGCAGTCTGGTGGTTTATCAGATTGAAAGTAAGGTGCAGTGGCTGGGCGTGCCGCAGGCCCTGATTGACTCGCAGAATGTGGTGAGTGAGCAGGTGGCGGTCAGCATGGCGGAGCGAGCCCTGGCAGTGACACCGCATGCCAGTGTGTCCCTGGGAATTACGGGGCATCTGGGTCCGGGCGCGCCAGCGGAACTGGACGGAGCTGCGTGGCTGGCGATTGCCGGGCGAGCCGGCGTGGGATTGACCCGCAGGCTGCAGCTGACAGCGGCCGCTGATTGTCCGGCGGCAGATCTGCGGCGGCAGCGGCAGCGATCCGCAGCGCTGCAGTCGATGAAGGCCTTATGCCAGTACCTGCAGCGGCGCACGGAATAAAGGGGCGGCAGAAAAGGCGGGCGGCAGAAAAGGGGTCAGGAACCAATAGTGCGAAGCACCCTCCGGGCCGTTAGGCTATTGGTTCCTGACCCCTTTTTCTGCCCTCGCTTTTCCGGGACCCGGTATTGAAAACCGTTCAGGGGCATGATAGGTTGACAGGCAATTGATCTGAGTTCCATATTGAATAGCGGCTGATGGGAACCCGAAAACCTCTGGTTTGTGTGACATGGTCAATATTGCGGACAGACTGGCGAATCTATTGCCCCAACGCGAATTGGCGTCCTTTTGCCGTCGCTGGAAGGTTCGGGAATTGGCCCTGTTCGGTTCGGTACTTCGAGACGACTTTGGACCGTCCAGTGATGTCGACGTGCTGGTCTCCTTTGATGATGATGCTTTTTGGAGCCTCTGGGAACTGACGACCATGCAGGACGAACTCGGTTCCCTGCTGGGACGCAAAGTAGATCTCGTAGAGCGAGAGGGGTTGAGAAACCCGTTTCGACGTGATCGCATCCTTGAAACTCGCAGAGTGGTTTATGCCGCCGGACAAGGATGATCGAGCATACCTCTGGGACATGCTGATGGCTTCGAGGGCCGTTGTTGCCTTCGTACAAGGCCGTACGCTGGAGGACTACCTGGGAGATCTGCTGTTGCGGAGTGCCGTTGAGCGGCAAGTTGAGATCATTGGTGAGGCGGCGCGACGAGTGTCGAGAGAATTTCAGGAGGCTCATCCTGAGATTCCATGGAGGCCAGTTCAGGCACAGAGGCACATACTGGCGCACGATTACGGTGAAATCCGGCATGATCGGCTCTGGCGTGTGGCAATCGAACATGTTCCGGCGTTGATTAGGTTACTGGATCCGCTCGTACCACGACTGCACGATGAAGATTCGGCCTGATATCAACGAGCGCATCGGACTCTGGCTCAGACCAACGGCTATCGCCACGAGCCATTCAAGCAACGGCAGCAACAGGTGCCCGACAGGCCCCGTGGTTGCAAATCCTGATGTCTGAAAAACCTCCGAAAGTATGCCAGGGATGGATGGCACCGGTCTTAGGTTGCGCGCTGTCATCAGCCGACAGTGCCATTCGTTCCTGACCCCCTTTTCTGCGCGTGGTTGCTCATGTTTCCGTTGTCACCACTCTTGAAAGGGCCAGGGCGTAGGCTAGGTATTTCACGGGGAATGTTCTGCCAGCCACCCTCACCCGCACATCGTCCTGAAATGCCTGGAAGACTTCCTCCAGAAGTTCTTCGTCAAATACGAATTTCTGGTGAGGAGTTGTTCCGTCAATATCGCGAAGCTCAAAGCTGAGCCGATCTTTGTCGAGTTCTCGAATTCGACCTTCCATGTCAACAGGCTGCGGCTCCAATGCATGGCTTCTGATTGCCGCATTAACACGTTGCCGTGCTGCGCGCTCAAGGACGAGTGGAAAGGTGCGTGGCCCAATCAGTTGTCCCTTAAGTTCAATCTGGTGGATGCAGCCTTGCGATGACGGAGTAAGTTCCCTAAGCGCACGCAGCACAACGGCGCTTTCATCAGGTTTATCCGGTGAGTACAGGCCCTCTTCGCCGGCCGCCGTTGTTAACCACTTGAGTCCCTTGTTGAGCAGCGTTCCGACTTTTTCCAGCGTCTCCGCCTCTGAGGACTTCTGGCCGCTGGCCGTGAAGAGGTTCAATTCTTCAATGGGCATACGGAATGAAATTTCAAAACTTGCGAAAGCAAATCTCTGCGTGGGCAGGTCAAATAGTCGTCGCAGAAACTCATCGGGACGTCCCGCCTGGGGAGTTTGCCCTAACACATACTCAGATAAAACTTTAAATGCCTTCTGGACTCCTTCGACACCGGCTCGTATGACGCTCCCCGGAATCTGACCTGGGATGATTGCATCTCCCACTGCTCTAAGCGTCAGGAGCGGTTCCAGCGTCGGGAGCAACATTGCGTCTACAGCCGGGAGTGAATCTCGTGGCACTGCCGCAAAATCAACTCGTTGACACGCCGATAATTCTCCCCCGTGCGTTACATCGCACAACCAGCAGCGGGGTTGATTCAGGGCGTCAAAAACGCTGATGCTTCCTTTGTTAAGCGCAGCAAGAATTGTCGTTGTTGTTGGGACGACAACGTACCTGCTCACGTGTTCGTCCTGATCCGACCAATACGCAAGATTCAGCTCCTCGTCTACGTCCATAAGGGTGAAAATACGAGGGCCGTCAAATTCGTACAGCACCTGCAACGGCTCGAAAGGTTGAAACCTTCCGATGTCAACGGTCTTTCCGGGGATATTCCACATGAGCTAACCCTCCTCCGCAACAACGGCGAACAGCGTGACCTTATCCACGCCATGATAAGCCCACCATGTTGTATGGGTCGGCTGCTTGCCGGTGGTCAGTTGTGTTTTTCCATGCTCCGGTTTGAGTGTTGCTTTTGCGATCCAGCGACCAAGTTTGGGAATCAGCTTTCTCTGATGTATGGCGTCATGAATTTCGCGAAAACAGAAAGTCCAGCCCGAAGGCAAGGAGCGGCCCTGGGAAGTCTACCCGTTTCCAGATGGCTTGTGAGGTCGTTGGCAATGGGTGGATCATGATCCACGATGCGAAACACATCGCCTTCCGCATCCAGGGCGTCCTGCGGCGGGCAGTCGCATGGCCATGTTTCTGGAAAGTTCATTGGTACGCTCACAGTTTTTGCTTTTCGGGTCATTCTATCACGTGTTTCGACGCCGGGCGACGATTCCGGATCGTCGGCTGGCTATTCCCATCAGGGCCCTGAGTCCCCGATTTTGACGGTGACGACAGCTTTGGGATGGCTGCAGGTCACCCTGAAATCAGAGCCGCCGCGGACCAGCAAATCCAGAATGAAACGATAGACCGCAATTTGAGATTCGCGGATTCAGCGAAGGGATGGTACCACACCGGGCGTAGGGGCGGCAACGAGCCGGCAGAAAAGGGGGCAGGAACCAATAGTGCGGAGCACCCTTCGGGCCTTTGGGCTATTGGTTCCTGACCCCTTTTCTGCCCGGAAATGCAAAGAACCGCGAAAACGCAGGGTTTTCGCGGTTCTTTGATTGTTTATGGAGGCCTGAGCGGCCAAGGAATTTACCCCGTAGGGATTTGAACCCCAACTGACAGAGCCAGAATCTGTCGTGCTACCAGTTACACCACGGGGTAGTGTTGTAAAAAGACAGGTCGCCTTTCCACGTGGGCCGACATGGTAGCGTTCCCAGGCGTCCGTGTAAAGCGCGGCTTTTCGCGGTTATGGCAACTCCTGCAAGACGGAATATTTTCGCGATTTCTGCCGGATTTCACTGGAATTCAGCCGCAATCTTGATCTGAGAACTATTCGGTCGCGTACGTGGATTCCGGGCCAACCGAGTAGGAAAGGGCCAGGTGCGGCGTTTCCAGTCGCTGTTGTCCCTGTCCGACAGAACGGACGCCAGCTTCCACCAGTCCGGTGGTCAACAGGGTTCGTTCCAGGGGACTGGGGGATTTCCCAGTTGCAAACGTGCTTTCCGCTTTGGCCATCAATTCGGCGGAGTAGGCCACATTGGGAACGGCTGGAAGATAGAAGAGTGTGGACAAGGGCTGATCCTGTCCGCGGATCTTTGCTGCAAACGTGAAGTCACCCACAAGTCCATTCATCAGCAGCATGGTGGCTTTCAGCCCATCGGCATATTCAATTCTGTAGGCGACAGGTTCGGCGACCCACTCCCGGATCTGTTCACGTGTGGGATAGCGATGACTGAAGGATTCTGGTTGGGTGAGTGTCTGACTGCGGGACAGGCAGGCGGCGAATAAATCCGGATTCCAGCCGCCGGCGTTCCAGCTTTCGGCCTCCATGGCCTTCCAGACGGATTCGCCCTTCAGGCCCTGCACCGCGACCACTCCGGTTTCACCTCCGCGACGACGTTCCGCCATGCATTGAATGACTTCCAGCGCGTGAAAGTCGTAGCTGTCCATACCGCCCATGGCGACGCACATCATTTCCTCAGCCTCGGCCCCATGAGGAAAGTCAATGGCGGGCAGACGCCACGTGCCTGGCAGTGAGGAGCCTGCGGCGAGGGCAAAGTTGAGTTCCCTGGAGAGGTCAGCCATCTCCCTGGCCCACTCCCACTTCCACGACAGATGCTTGTCATTGAAGACCGGAACGGAGCGTTTATCGGCGCGGTACACGTCGGTGATTTGCTTAAACAGTTCGTAACGAGGATACGTTGTCTGTCCGAATTCCGTCAGCGGATATCGGCCGTGTTCGCCAATCAGCAGGACGGCATCCACAGCAAGTTGCTCGCCGCCGCATCGCAGTGCTTCGGCCACTGTGGCATAAATCGGGAAGCCGAATTCGCGGGAACGACGACGGCTGAGATCATTTTCCGGGAACTGATCCACATAGGCCGACACCACCTGAAAATCGGGTTGATGCCAGCGGCCAGCTCGGGGATAGCCGACCAGGAAGCGTTCGGCCATGTGCCATGCGTGGGAGTGATATCGCCATTCGGTGGTCACAACGGCCAGTCGGCGGCCGCGGGCTGGCGAATTATCTGCCTGTCCGCGGGCGGATTGCGGGAGTGCCTGCAGGAGCATTCCCGCTCCGGCAAGTTCCATGAACATACGACGATTCAGCATTTCACTCTTCCTGCGGGTGAGGTCTGAAGGCAATGTCGAAGACAAGACAGTCGGCCGTCGGCGAACGCGCTGCAGCCGGTGGCGGAGGCTTACTGCACAGTAAGTTTCCGGCGGTACACGCGAGTTCCATTGGCGATGTAGAGGGTGCTGTGATCGGGGCCGGCCAGGATGCAGGTGGTCAGAGGTTGCGTGGTATCGACGGTGGGTAGTACGCCACAGGGACGGCCTGTCGGATCGAACACCTGCACGCCTGCGGAACTGGTCACGTAGAAACGGCCGGCACGGTCAACGGCCATCCCATCACCTCGTGAGGCGGCAATGGCTGGTGGTGGTTCATTCATCCGGAATTCACCCTTCTGATCAATCAGCAGACGCATGGGCATCGTTGGCATGCCTGCGTCAAGGGTGCCATCCGGCAGGACGCGATATGTCCAGGTGAATTCGCCGCCGTAATCAGAAACGGCCAGTGTGCCGCCATCATTGGACAGAGCGATCCCGTTGGGACGCGTGATGCCGGTGGCGACCGGAACGGCCACGCCGGTCTTCGGGTCGATACGGGTCACCTGTTGTGCCTGAGTTTCTGTGATGTAGATGAAACCGTCGGCGCTGATGGCCATGTCATTGGGAACGACATTTTCCGCGACAACGGAAACGGTGCCTGCAGCAGGATCAATTGCGATCACGCGTTTTGACGAGCCCTGGCATCCGTACAGTCGACCATCAGGACCAAACTCCAGCCCACTGACGGACTCTTTGGCGATTTCTGTGCGCGTTCCATCTGCGGCGGAGAGGCGGTAAATGGCCGGGGCTTTCATATCGCAGAAGTAGAGGTTTCCGGCGGCATCTGTGCACAAGGCATCGGCAAACCCCAGTCCATCAGCGACCAGTTCCCAGGAGGCATTCGGAACCAGCAGTTTCAGCAGCGTCAGGTCGCCGCCAAGATCACCGCGCGTGTCATAGGCGGGTTGGTGCTGTTCGGTGCGCCAGAGCCACTTCATGGCTTCGGGAAACATCGCACCTCCAAAGTCCGCGTTGTGGCCATAGCCTTCGGCCCAGTCAAACCGCAGATCATAGCCCATGTATTTCAGGGCAGCAGCCATCAGTTGGTTCGACCACGGCCAGCTGCCAAACTGATTGTCAATGTCACCACTGGTGTCTGCCATGTAGACGCGCAGCGGCTTTGGTTCTGTTTTTCGCACGAGGGACGGATACACATTTCCGCCACGCAGATTTGTGAAACTTCCCACACTGTTGTAGACGCGACGGAAGACATCGGGTCGCTCCCACGCCACAGTGAAGGCACAGATCGCACCGGAGCTGGAGCCGCCAATGGCGTGCAGGTTGGGATCCTCGCTGATGGTGTAGCGTTTTTTGACTTCCGGAAGGATTTCTTCGAGCAGAAATCTCGCGTATCGGTCGCCGAGGCTGTCATATTCAAAGCTTCGATTGGACGCGCGGTTGTCGCGTTTTTCTCGTGTTTCATCATGACCGGGGTCGAGGAAGACGGCGATGGTGACGGGCATTTCGCCGCGGGCAATCAGATTGTCAAAGACGACGGGCACTCGCCAGCGTCCCTGCACATCCCGCATGCGTTCGCCATCCTGAAACACCATCAGAGCTGCTGGCTGATCGGCGCGATATTGTGCTGGCACATAGACGGACCAGTTGCGAACAGTGCCCGGGAAAATCGTGGATTTCCAGGGGGCCATTTGTTCCACCGTTCCCTGCGGTACCTGTGCCTGCACGACCGCGTCGGGATGCGGACTCCAGTCGGGCTTCGTTTCGGTGCGAGGCAGCACGGTGGATTCCGGAGACTCTGACCAGAGCCAGCGCAGGGCCTCTGGAAGAAGTTCGCCACCCCATTTTCCGCTATGGCCCCCATCGGTCATGTCCAACCGGTACTGGTATCCGGCAAACTGCAGTGCTGCCGCCAGGTCCTGATTGCTGAGTGGCCAGTGGCCATGCAGGTTGTTCACATCATCGCGCCCTTCCTGCAGATACACGCGAATGGCTTTCGGATTGTCCTTCGTTTTGCGAACCAGACCCGGATAGGCCCAGCCGCCGCGAATGTTGGTGTAGCTTCCGATGTGACTGAGCACCTTTCCGAATTGATCGGGGCGTTCCCAGGCAACGGTGAAGGCACAGATTCCGCCGGATGAAATTCCCGCCGTCGCGCGGTCTGACGGTGCCGCTGAGACATTCCAGCCCTTCAGCGCTTCCGGAAGAAATTCGTCAATGAGGAACCGGGAGTACCGGTCACCCATGGAGTCGTATTCGAAGGAACGGTTGCTGCGGTCTTTGGCGTCAGGCTTGAGTCCACGAATCGTTCCCGGGTTCACGAAGACCGCGATCGTGACTGGCATCTCGCCCTTGTGAATCAGATTGTCGAACACCACCGGGACGCGGAAAGCTCCGTCGGCGCTGGCGTATCCGGAACCATCCATAAAGACCATTAACTTTGCGGGTTGATCTTCACGGTACTGCGCGGGGATATACACACTGTAGTTGCGAGTCGTTCCGGGGTAGATCAGGCTGCTGTTGAATTCGCCGGTGATCAGCTTTCCATGAGGCACATCCGGCTGCACAATTCTGTCGGGATTTTCGTCGGCGACGGTGAAGGACAGTGAACACAACAGGCCAACGATGACAGCGAGGCTGTAAACCTGCGTACTTCGCATGGTGCACCTTGTACTGGGGGGAAACTCGGGTGGGATGTGAGTCATGAGTGACTGGCCGGGTCAGCCTGAGCAGGTTGCCATATGGCCAGACACACGGATGGTCTCCAGTCCCGGGCCATCCGTCAAATGCAGCGGTGCAACCTGATCGTCATGCTGCTGCGAGGATTGAGTCCGATGGTGGAGTATGGGAGGCGAAGCGATGTTCACATTCGCCTCCCGAAATGGCGAGCGGTGCGGCGCCAGCCCACCGAGAAGAAGACTTTGAAGGGGAACATCAACAACCCCAGACGTCTCGGAGGGATGACACACGCTGCTCGCCGGTGTGGTGACGAGCGCTGGACGCACGTTTCGGCGGAGCGAAACGCGACAATATTCATAGTTTCATGGCAGGGCAGGTGGCGTGACACACAGCACCCACCAGAGTTTCGGGCCAATCGGAGTCACGCTCACTGAGGTCAGCTGACCATCCTCGGGATGGACGCGAAAGACTTCCAGTCCTCCGGTGGCTTCACCGGCAGCCAGCAGCCAGCGTCCGTCGGGGTCCAGATCAAACGAGCGGGGAACCGATTGCGTGGGAATGTTCCCGGCCAGTTGCAGCTCGCCCCCGGTTGAATCCAGTCGAACCAGAGCGAGGCTGTCATGACCGCGATTGGCCACGTAGAGGAAACGCCCTCCGGGATGCACCTGAATCTCGGCAGTGCTGTTCTCGGCAGGGGCATCCGGAGGCAGAGTGGCAACTGTTTGTCCCGGGAGTAACTGCCCACCGGGCTGCTGATGATAGGCGGTCACGGAACTGCCCTGCTCGTTGTTGATGTAAGCGATGGGTTGCGAGGGGTGCCAGGCAAGATGTCGCGGGCCGGTGTTTGTCGGGCGCATCAACTGTGGGGGCTGCAGAGGGGACAATTTCCCTGAGTCTGGATGGAATTCAAACTGAAAAATGAGATTGGGGCCGGTGTGAGGCACGTAGACATGGCGGTTGACGGCATCGGGAACGATGGCGTGTGCCTTTTCTCGGGTTGTTGTTTCAAACGCTGGATTGGGGGACAGGGTGCCGTCTCTGCTGATGCGATGCACGGTGACTTTGGCGGCCACGTAGTAGGCTGTCATCAGCCAGTCTCCGGATTTATCGAGGGTGATCTGTGCCGGATCTTCCCCGGCCTCGACTACACTCAGTGTCTGCAGGGCACCGGATGCCGGATCGATGCGGAAGCTGCAGAGCTGCCCGGTGGATCGCATGGAGGCAAACAGAAAGCGGGAGTCCGCAGAGACAGCAAGTGCGGCTGGTTCGCCGGGAGTTTTCAGGCGTGATAGTTTCGTCAACGCGCCTGTTTCAGGATTCAACGACAGGACATCGATGCACTGCTCCTGTGCCGCAGAACAGTAGACGAGGAGCCGAGGTGCCTGCGGTTCTCTGGCAGTCACGGTCGCTGTTGCGGCTCCCCATGCCAGAAGTGCTATGAACCAGGTGTTCCGAAAAACAGCGTGCGGCAAACGAATCAAAGATCACCTCCGGCGGAAAATACGTCAGGCAGGGTTGGTAGTGCCTGGATCGAACGGCGCTGCGGCCTGCGACATCGACAGGAACCGAGCATGGTAGCCGGATCGCAGCGGGGGCGTCGAGTTCGAGCGAGCGGAATGCGGAATCAGGCGTGGTCAGGCGATGAGGCTTGTATGGCGGTTGATCAGTGTCGCTGGATCCGCGTGGAGAAAAAAGGAAGGACTTGAACTCGACAACGCCTGACCAGCCGATTTGGACCGGAAAGAGGCAGAGTCGAGTGCAAGTCCTGTGGAGACGAGGATCAACGGTTTGAGAGCAGAGATCAGCGGTAGACAACGCGATTTCCTCGGCCGCTGTCAGAAAACAGATCCAGCTTGCGTGAGACGATCAGGACGTCGGCATCTCCGCCACCAAACAGGTGATCGCTGCCTGCCTGTCCGTCAAGACGATCGCGGCCAAAGCCACCGTAGAGCCAGTCGTTGCCGGCCCCACCAAACAGTTCGTCGTATCCTCCGTCTCCGAAGAGTTGATCGTCACCACCACCTCCGAAGATCGTGTCGTTTCCGGTTCCTCCATGAATCTCTGCGGGCAGCAGGATGTCGGGGCTGATGGTGACGGAGTCATTTCCGGCACCGGCAAAGATCACAATCCCACTGATGGAGGCTTGTGCGACGGTGTGGACCAGTTTTCGATTGATGAAGACCTGCAGTTGTTCCCCGGATGCTTTGACATTGATGACATCGCGTTTGTTGGATCCGTAAATCCGGAGTTGGTCATCGCTGACGCGGACTGAGCTCTTCATGGGCAGTGCTGTCGTGGTCACGAATTCTCCCAGACGTCGTCCGGCGCGAAGTCCTTCTGTATTATCGAAGGCAAAGTGAATTCCGCCGTAGATTCGGCTCATTCCGGCCTCGCTGGCGGCATCGCTGAAGCTGGAAAAGCTGCGATCCGGGACACCTGCAACTTCTGAGGGAAGGGTGAAGCTGAAGGAGTCGGTTCCGAGAAGACTGGCGATCACCGTAGCGCCGGTGGAGCTGAAGGTACTGTGGCCGGAGGTGTAGCTGGGGAAGGCAGGAGTGGTCAGCAGCGGAGTCCATGCGAGATCCGCAGTGGTGCCTCGATTCTGATCCTGATCTGCATTGCGGATCGCGGTGATCGGACGCCACAGTTCATATTCAAACTTGGCATCCCAGCAGACGATGGCAGCGTCAGCGAGAGCCATATCGAGGATGGCGTAGAATCGCGTGGTCTCCAGAAGTTCCATTTCTGTCTGTTCGGCCACGATCTGAGCGATCATATTCCACTGGCCGGGTGGAGTGGCTGTTCCTGGACCGCTGGCCCAGAATCTGGCGATATCTGTCTGGTCAGCCGTGCGGGTGGTGCTGTTGGCGACACCCAGTGACTGGACTTCGTTAAGTGCTTTGGCGTAGGCAGAGGATCGCAGTGTCGGAGGGGCCTTGGGGCGGAACTGGTTGGCGGAGTTCAGTGTCCATGGAGTGACATTTGGCCACTGTGGCAGGACCGCCTGGGCATAGCCTGGAGCTGTCGGTACCCATTCGCCGGGTGCGTCGCCGTTGATGTGCTGGACCTGGTTGGTGGAGCCGTCTGTGCTTCGCAGAGTCAGGATTTCCTGCGAGGCGAGGCTGCCGACCTGAATTCCGGCCGACTTTGCGGGCCCGTCCGGGATGGTGGCGAGGGACTGCGTCATCGCGGCATCGAACACGGCAGTCTGAGTGGGGAACAGGCTGACGAGACTGTGATGAGCGGCCACCACGACGGCAGCGGACGTTGACGCTGTGGGATCGGCCGGGCTCAGACCGACGAGAGATTGAAATCCGCCTTCGATGGCATTGGCAGCTTCAAACATTGAGGTGCTGACGATGGCCATAGCGCGAGAGGCGACTGGCGGGGCGGGTTTGACTGTGCGAATCGCGTCCAGCAGGATTTCGTTCCAGTCATGAGCCGGGGCAGCAGACGCTTCGATCGCGGCGGCCAGCAGGACTCGGGGTTCCAGAGTGTTGATCTGGCGAACTGAAGAGGAGAGCGTGGCAGGCTGTCGGCGGCGAGGGCTGTTCAGTGAATTGCAGAGTTGGCGGAGGGTGTTGAAGAACATTGTCGGCTCCCGGAAGGTGAGAAGCTGGAAGGGTGGGGATCAATCCCGAATGACATGCTCCTGTTGGACGAGGTGAACCAGTCGTGAGGCGCCTCGTCTTTTTCCAACGTAGATTTGCTGCGACAGGTGGGTCAATTGAAAAACGTGTCGGCACAATCGATTTCAGCGGAAAAACTTTTTGGGAAAATAAGGCCAGTTTTGAGATGGAATTGGACAGCGATTTGCCCGATGCTCGTGGTTTTTGTCAGGATGTAAACCAGAGATTTACAAATGGGCGTTCAGTTGTAACGCGCGGCAGGGTATACCAGCGAGTTCAAGATTTTCGCGGCTGAAGAATTGAATTTTCTGTTAAAAAATTTGTTGATTTCGGGCAAGCAAGTCGGCTATTTTGAACAAGTTTTTCAGTGTGTCAGAGAGAAACTCGGGTGACGGAATGGGGGAGTGTTTTCCACTGGGAAGATTCACCTTCTGCGTTCTTCTGACTCTGCGAATCCGGAGTTACGACACCCGTTTCGCGGGCTGACGTCGGTCTTCTGAATATGTCAGGTGCAAGTCGGGCGCGAGGGATCAACGCGAGCTCGTTTTTAGATTGCGATGACCCCCTACGGTGCGAATACAAAGCGGATGGGACGCATAACATCGCGCTGTCGTTTGCCGAAACGGAATACGACAGCGTGGAAGGTGCAGCGCCGGATCGTGATGGCTCGATTTGTCTGGCTTCTCCGTTGATTTCGGATTGCTGCTGGATGCGTGGGCCGGTGTGGTGAGAACCTCACGATCTGCGATGGCAGCGGAGCCGGTTGTCTGAGCGCAACGTGTTGATGAGCCACGAGCCGGGGAATCCGTTTGAGAGTGGTGGCGTCCCGGAGCAACTGCGGTCCGAACATGTTGTGGCGACCTGACACTGACACGAGGGCAGCGGGGATCGTCAGTTGGTGCCGTGGTTTGTATCAGTTCGGAAACCCGGTGCGAGTAGAGAAGCGGCACCCGGCTGGGATGGGTATCACGGATAGGGAAGTCTTCCTGGGCGTGTTGTGCGTGGAAATCCTGTCCGACAGCGACGTACACTTTCATTCAGTGGGTGGCCGTATTGACCGTTGGAAGTTGAGGGCATCGCCGTGTGGGTGGCCCATCGGAGTCGTTGGAAAATCTGCTGATGGACTGCCATGCGTTTTGTTGACGAGTTTCGAAACCCTGTGCTTGCCGAGCGACTGGTCACTGCGATTCGGTCGCTGGCGACGCGCCCCTGGGTGATCATGGAGGTGTGCGGCGGACAGACTCACAGTCTGCTGCGTTACGGCATTGATGAGGCGCTGGAGGGTGCGGTCGAATTGATTCATGGTCCGGGCTGTCCGGTCTGTGTGACGGATTCGGCGGCGATCGATCTGGCGATCGATCTGGCTGCACAGCCGGCGTGTGTCGTGGCCAGTTTCGGGGACATGTTGCGAGTACCCGGAACGAGGCAGTCGTTGTGGACCGCGAAGGCTCAGGGGGCGAATGTGCTGCCGGTGTATTCGCCGATCGAGGCGGTGGACTATGCGAGTCGGCATCCGGAGCAGCAGGTGATTTTTTTTGCCGTGGGGTTTGAGACGACCGTTCCGTCGACGGCACTGGCTGTTCTGCAGGCGCGGGCCAGGTCGCTGAGCAATTTTGCTCTGCTGACATCGCACGTACAGGTCCTTCCGGCGATGGAGCAGATCGCTGAAGGCGCGGAGCAGCGGGTGCACGCCTTTCTGGCGGCGGGGCATGTCTGCACGATCACTGGCTTCGAGTCTTACGAGGACTTTGCGAGCCGCCATGGGCTGCCTGTCGTCGTGGCTGGGTTTGAGCCGCTGGATCTGTTGCAGGGAATCCTCGAGTGTGTGCGGCAGCTGGAATCCGGGGTGAGCGAGGTGTGTAATCTGTACAGTCGCTCGGTGACTTCGACAGGCAATCAGCAGGCGCAGCGTTTGATTCGTGAGGTGTTTGAATCCTGTGATCAGGTGTGGAGGGGGCTTGGGGCGATCGCTGCGGGTGGTTTCAGGCTGCGAGCGGAGTTTCGCGATTTTGATGCGAGATTGCGATTTTCTGAGGCGAGTGCAGGGGGCTCAGAGCAATTCCGTGGGCCGTCGCAGGTTGACACGCGATGTCGAGCGGGGGAGGTTTTAACTGGACGATTGAAACCATGTGACTGCGAAGAGTTCGGTCGAGGTTGTCATCCGGAGAGTCCGCTGGGTGCACCGATGGTGTCATCCGAAGGGGCCTGTTCGGCGTGGTTTCGGTATCATGGACGAGCATGACATGCGGGGCGCGCGTGTGGCCGTGGACTTGCCGGGGAAATGTTGATCGCAGGGTGATTCGACGCGGAGCCGCCAGCACGTTACTGTCCGCAGTGTGGAGCAGCCGGTTCTACCGGAGGGAATGTACTGTCGTTGCGGGTGTTTGGGAGGGCAGAAATTCCCGACGCCCGGATGCGAGGGGGAATGGCAATGAGTTGGTCTGAAGGCTGCCGGCTGGCGGTACTCTTGTCTCTGTCAGCAGGGATCTCGGCAGCGTCTGCGGTTCAGCAATCACCGGGGACCACGGGCCGTGCGCCAGTGACCGCCGCACCGACCGCCCCGTCACAGAAGGCGTCTCTGAAACCAAAGGCGGAGCCACCTGCGGTTGCCGGACAGAAACCGCTGGCTGAGTTACCGTCTGCGTTGAAGAGTGAGCTGGGCAATGCCACCGCACTCAACCCGGAAACCACTGTGTTTCTGGATGCGGAGCAGAAGCGTGTGTTGCTCCGCACGGAAGTCGCATGTCCGGACTGCATCCTGGAGATGGTGCTGGTGCCGGAGGGGAACCGGGAGCATGAGACGATTCTGCGGATTCGTTCCAAAGCGTTTGTGATTCATACGGCTTTGCTGGCGCTGGGACTGGAGCCGGGCAAGCCCGCGTCATTCACCCCAAAGTTCACTCCGCCTGCAGGCCCGGTACTGGACATCAGCGCGGTGTGGGTAGACGAATCCGGCAAGGTGCAGCGACGGCCATTGCAGGAGTGGGTGCGTTACAACACACACCGCTATCATGCCGCGCCGCTGACTGGGCCTCCGCCGGGTGTAGAGATGCCGTATCGCAACCTGCGCTGGGACAAGTTTAACAACGAGATCCTGTGGTATGGCCCGATGTCTGTGGAAGAGCGCGATGATCTGCTGAGCAAGTGGAAGAATGCCGACTACCGGAAGGCGATCGAGCGTTTCTTTCAGGATGGGCAATCCCGACCGATGACGGCGGATTTTGTGTTCGCAGGCAGCTCAATGTTCAAAGATGAAGAGACGGGGCAGGAATTCTATCAGGCGGAAGGCGGGCACTTAATATGCACGTCCAACTTCCCGGACGCACTGATGGACATTCGGGAAGAGAGTTCGGCGTCGGATGGGGCCCAGACGTATGAGGGCTGGACCGAGCGAATTCCGCCCGAGGGAACTCCTGTGCTGCTTGTGCTCATGCAGCAGCAGCAGCAAG
>CAIYBH010000006.1 GCA_903924405.1 uncultured Planctomycetaceae bacterium
GAGGTTCCATCCGAGCCGCAAATCCAGGTTTGCATTTCCAACACACCAAGGTTCCATCCGAGCCGCGTGCATTTTGGAAACGAAAAAACCAGGGTTGCGATTTTCGGGAGGGCGAGGTTCCACCCGAGCCGCGTGCGTTTTTTGAGGGGGGAAAGCAAGGGTTCGGCTTGGCAGGAGCCGCGCCCTCCCGATGGCGCCCTCCCGATGGCGCCCGCCCGATTGCGCGCCGTCCCGATGCGCCCTCCAAATCTGCGTCCTCCTAATCCCAAACAAATGGAAACAACGTTCCCTGATAGGGCCAATCTTCGGCATGGGCCACGAGCCCCGCTCGGACAGGATTGCAACGAACGTATTCCCATTTGTCTTCATACTGCCGTTGGCTTCGCATGCGCGTATCCCAATGGCTTTCCTGCCAGCGGTGCAGGGGTTCCCGATGTCGTTTTGTGAACAGCGATTTCCAGTACCGACACCAGTTTTCGTAGTTGATGGTGTCTGAGGTCGCAGCCACAAAAAAATGAATGTGGTCCGGCATCAGGATGTAGCGTCCGACCTGCCACAGGGACGACTCAGACCACACCTCCCGCAGAAGTTGGTGCATCGTATCGTTTGCCAACCAGGAATGACGATTGCGCGTACAAACAGTGTCAAACAGAATCGTCGGTTGCCAATCGTTACTCAGGACCCCATGAGCGAGTCGCTTTCGTTGAGGGAAGGAGGAACCCTGTGTCGACATGGGGTTGACCGCCGTTCAAGACCCTGAGAAATCCACGCAGGTGTGCGTGTGAAAACCGACATACCCCTGGTTATAGGATTGCACTCTTTACTGAATCAACAGTTTTGTGTGCTTTCGAGGGAAATTTTGGGGGTGGATCAGGAAACGTACGATTTGGAGTGGCGAGGATCTTCGGGAGGGCAGATTTTCGGTGGGCCAATTTTTCGGGAGACGGATTTTTCGGGAGGGCGAGGTTCCACCCGAGCCGCGTGCGTTTTTTGGGGGGAAAGCAGGGGTTGCGGCTTGGCGGGAGCCGCGCCCTCCCGATTGCGCGCCCTCCCGATTGCGCGCCCTCCCGATGCGCGTTGACAGATTGCGAGGCGACCTGATTTCCGTATTTCTTTCACGGAACCGGGGAAACGGGGGTAAAGCAGCACTTGTGACTTTGCTCTGCAGGGGGGCTTGAGGCTATTCTACGGGCGTTGGTGAGATGCACTGCAAGGCTCCGCTGTGGGGTTTGTTGCGTCCCAGGCCCTCTTTTTCGATTTCCTCCGGAATCATGTCAGTACTGATCCAATTGACCGATGCGGTCAAAAGTTACGGCGACCAGATGCTGCTGGATGACGCCAGCGTCACTCTGTACGAAAACGTCAAGGTCGGATTTGTCGGTCGCAATGGCGCAGGCAAATCCACATTGCTGCGCGTGCTGCTGGGTGAGGAAGAGCTGGACAGTGGCCAGGTATCACGTTCCCCCCATCTGCGCATCGGCTACCTGCGACAGCATGATCCCTTCCTGCCTGACGAATCCGCCATGGACTTCTTAATTCGGGACAGTGGTCAGCCAGACTGGAAGTGTGGCGAAGTGGCTGCGGAATTCGAATTGAAAGGGGAATACCTCACCGGACCAGTTAAGCGTCTGTCCGGTGGCTGGCAAACCCGCGTCAAGCTGGCGGCCTTGCTGCTGCATGATCCCAACCTGCTGATGCTGGACGAACCCACGAACTTTCTGGACCTCAGAACTCAGATTCTGCTGGAACATTTCCTGCGTCACTTCCCGGCGGCCTGCCTCGTGGTTTCCCATGATCGTGAATTCCTGACATCCACCAGCACCCATACCCTCGAACTGAACCGGGGGCGGCTGACGATGTTTTCGGGAACCATCGGTACCTATCTCGAGCACCTCGAGTCAGAGAAGGTGCGGGCGGAACGCACCAATGCCGCGGTGCTCGCCAAACAAAAGCAACTGCAGCGATTCATCGACAAGAACCGCGCCAAGCCGACGGGAGCCAGCCAGGCGCGTTCCAAGCAGAAGCAGCTGGACCGCCTGACTCTGGAAGAAATTGAAGTCGATCTGCCAACGGTTCACATTCGACCGCCGAACGTCGAACCGCGTCAGGGGCCCTGTGTGCGCTGCATGGACATGTCCATCGGGTATGACGGCCACGCCGTTGTTTCCGGAATTGACCTTGAGATCGAGCATCAGCAGCGGGCGGCGATTGTCGGGGACAACGGCCAGGGCAAGACGACTCTGCTGCGTACCCTCGTCGATTCACTGAAACCCGTCGCCGGCAAGATCAAATGGGGCTACGGGTGTGAGGTCGGGGTTTACGCGCAGCACGTTTACAGCACGTTGCCGCAGGAAAAAACAGTCCTCGAATACCTTGAGTACAAGGCGAAGCCCGGCACGACCACTCAGGAATGTCTCGCCGTGGCCGGTTCGCTGCTGTTCCGGGATGGTCACACCAAAAAGCCGATTCGTGTGCTGTCCGGGGGTGAACGTGCGCGGCTGTGCATGGCCGGTCTGCTGCTGGGCACCTACAACATTCTGGTGCTGGACGAGCCTGGTAACCATCTGGACGTGGAGACCGTGGAATCGCTGGCGGAAGCCTTGCTGACCTACAAAGGCACCGTGCTGTTCACCAGTCACGACCGGCATTTCGTACGGCGCGTCGCCACCAACATTATCGAAGTGCGTGATGGACGAGTCCGCAACTACTCCGGCAGCTACGACGACTACATCTACTACGTCAATAAGGAAATCGAAGAGGGCGAGCGGGAGCGTGCTGCCAACCGGATGGCCGCGCCACCGGCAGGCAAGGGAGCCAGCGGCAAGGTCGACAAAGGCAGTGCCGGTCGCGACGTGCATCAGCAGCGCAAGACTCTGCGTAACCTCGAAAAAACCATCTCCCGACTGGATGAGCAGAAGAAGGCGTTGACGGCGGACATGCTGAAGACGTCGGATGCGAAAAAAGCCATGGAACTGCACACGCAGATCGAAACGGTCGGCAAGGAACTGGCCGAGGCGGAAGAACGCTGGTGCGAACTGCAGCAGGAACTGGGGGAATGGTAAGTCTGCGGTGAAGTGGCCCAGCCTCCTCACTCGGGTCTGTTTCCACGCCGGAGGACACTGGAGAGGGCCTTTACCGATCCAGAGTTCCGGGGTGGACGGGGTTGTGAAGGCGAAACGATGTTCACATGATAGATGCGGGTCGTTTTTTGCCTGATGGCAGCGAGGCGTCTTCCAAACTGGTGAGCGGTGCGGCGTCAGCCCACTGAGACGAAAACTTTGAAGTGAGCATCAACAAACACAGACGTCTCGGAGAGCTCACACCCTCCGCTCGCCGGTGTGCTGGAGAACGCTGGACGCACGTTTCGGCGGAGCGAAACGCGACAATCTTCTGGTTGAATACGGTTTCGCCATCCCAGACCGGGGCCACAAATTCTGGCAACGGCAGACGGGCCATGGCGCTATGGGCGGCAGCAGGTCTGCGGTCATCAGGAATAAGTCACGGCCACGAGGAGCGATCATGACAGAACGGATTTTGTTTTTCGACATCGACGGCACGATGCTCAGCACGGGCGGTGCCGGTCAGCAGGCCATGGAACTGGCGCTGGCGGAAGAGTTTCAGATTCCGTTGCCCTTTGAGAACATTCCGACGGCCGGTCGAACGGATCGAGGGATTGAGAATGACATTTTTGGCCGGTACGGCATCCCGCTGACGGACCAGAATCGGCAGCGTTTCATGCGGGCTTACCTGGAACGGTTGCCGGACTGTCTGCGGGAATTACCCGGCGGGCTGTTACCGGGCGTCCGCGAACTTTTGCAGCAGCTCACAGAACGCACCGACGTGCACCTCAGCCTGCTGACGGGCAACTACGCGGAAGGTGCATGGATGAAACTGCAGCACTTCGGCATTGATCAGTATTTTGGCAGCGGCGGGGGCGGCTATGGGGACCACCACGCCGAAAGAAACGACGTGGCTCATCTGGCCATCCGCAATGTCTCTGAGGTGCTGCAGCGTTCCGTAAGTGGCGCCGAGGCGGTGGTGATTGGAGACACCCCGGCCGACATCCGTTGTGCGCGGGCGATCGAAGCGCGAGCGATTGCCGTGGCCACGGGGGTTTACAGTGCGGACCAATTGCGACCGCATGCGCCGGACCACTTGTTTTGTGATCTGAGTGACACGACGGTGGTTGTGGAGCGATTGCTGGGCTGAGTGGGGGCAGAAAAGGGCAGGGCAGAAAAGGGGTCAGGAACCAATAGTGCGGAGCACCCTTTGGGCCTTTAGGCTATTGGTTCCTGACCCCTTTTTCTGCCCCCTTTTTCGGCCCCCACAGTTCTGATACAATGCTCTCTGTCCCGGGCGACGGCAGGGTGGCCGTGGGGGTTCGGGGAGGATGGAAGATCAGGAGGGATGGAACCTTGGGAACGACGGAGTGGAAGACGGCTCAGCAGTCCGGGATACTCGCATCGTCTGCGGCCCTGGGAACGTTGCTGCAGCTGACGGGCAAGCTGTTGTCGGACGCGATTCACAGTGTTTCGATGGACAGTTTTCTGCGGACGGCGCTCAGTGAAGTGGCTGCGGAACTGTCGGTGCAGTGGATCGGACTGGGTCAGCGGACAGCGGACGCGGGCTGGGAGATCATTGCCGAGCATGGCCAGCAGACAGCGGGTGTCCGATCGCAGACATTGTGGGACGGGGCTCTGGAGCGGGGGGCAGCGGGCTTGCAGCGTACGGAGCAGGGGCGAGTGCTGGCGGCCTTTCCGTTGCAACCGGGGACACCGTGTGCGGACCTGTTGATGACGGCCGGGCGTTTTGCTGACGACCACCTGCTGGACTCCGGGCTGCTCATCAGTCGCACATTTTCCCTTGCCCTGGGGCTGGTGGACCACGACCAGCGGTCACGTCGGCAGTTGGAACGCCTGCGGTCCACACTGGAAATCGCCTCGCGTCTGTCTCAGGCGGAGGATACCGCGCCGTTGCTGGAACTGATCGCGCAGCAGGCCACTCGTCTGCTGAACTGCGACCGCAGCAGCATTTTCCTGTGGAATCGCGAACGAAATGAGGTCGAAGCGCGACCGGCGCTGGGCGTCAAGGGGGCGTCATTGCGACTACCGGCCGGCGAAGGGATTGTGGGCGAGACTCTGCGAACCGGCAAAGCCATTTGTGTGGACGACGCCTATGACGATCCGCGATTCAATCAGGAGGTGGATCGGAAGAGCGGATATCGGACGCGCAATCTGATTTGCGTTCCCTTGCGGGACGGCAGCGGTCAGGTCATCGGCGCCTTTCAGGGCATCAACCAGAACGACAATCGGCCCTTCACACCGGAAGACGAGGAGTGTCTGACACTCCTGGGCACTCAGGCCACGATCGCTCTGAGGAATCTGCAGGAGCGGGATCTGCTGCATCGCAGTCACAGTCAGTTGGCGGAGCGGGTGACGCGGGGTGTGGCGCTGGTGGGTGAGAGTGCAGCGATGACGGCCCTGCGGGACACGATCCGTCGCCTGGCCTCAACGGACCTGCCGGTACTTGTGCTGGGGGAAAGTGGAACGGGCAAGGAAGTGGTCGCGCAGTCCCTGCATTATGAGGGCAATCGAGCGGGATGTCCGTTTGTAGCGGTCAACTGCGCTGCGCTGACGGAATCGCTGCTGGAGAGTGAACTATTCGGCCATGAGCGGGGTGCCTTCACGGATGCTCGTGAAATGCGTCAGGGCAAATTTGAGCTTGCGGATGGGGGGACCTTATTCCTGGACGAGATCGGGGATATGAGCCCGGGTGGCCAGGCAAAACTCCTACGCGTACTGGAGCAGAAGGTGATCACCCGAGTTGGCGGTTCGCAGCAGATTCCGGTGAATGTGCGGATTGTTGCGGCCACGAACGCCAATCTGGGAGAAGCAGTGCGTGCCCGCAAGTTCCGGGAGGACCTGTATTATCGCCTGGGCGTGGTGACACTGGACCTGCCGCCGCTGCGAGATCGTCCGGAGGACATCCTGTTGCTGGCCGAATTTTTCCTGAAGCGGTTTGCCGGTCAGGCGCGTCGTCCGCAACTGCAGTTGTCACAGGAAGCGCGACGGCGACTGCAGGCGCATCCCTGGCCGGGCAACATTCGGGAATTGCGCAATCTGATGGAGCGACTGGCCTTCCTGTGCCCGGGTGAACGGGTGGAGGCTGAAGACCTGTCATTCATTCTCAACCCGGATGCGGATTCGGCCAAACGACCGGCCCTTGATCTGGGCCTGGAAGAGGCGACTCGCGAATTTCAGCGGGATTTTATTCGCCGGAGTGTCCGTCAGGTGGGCGGCAATATGACCAACGCGGCGGAATTGCTGCAATTGCACCGGGCCAACCTGTACCGCAAGATGAAGCAGCTGAACATGAATGAAGTGGGAGGCACGGAATAGCGGGGAATGCGTCGGAGTGCAGCGTAGGCAGCTGTCGGCAGCCGCGACGGGTTCAGAGGGACTCCGATCCGGGTTGATTCAGCCGCAGTCCCGGGCGATCCGAGACGGTGGCAGCGCCGGTCGATGGAACCCGCGGCCGAAACCGACTAGAATACCTGCGGGGACGGCTTCCCGAAATGGTCGCGGGCACGATCCGCCGGGCCATCGGCTGGTCCGCTTCCGCGTGACGTGGCAGGCGGATACGGTCGTTCGAAAGCCTTGTGGCGTACTCCGCCAAGGGTGTCTCGGACTGCGTAAAGGATTCAGCAGGGACCGTGTGACAGTTGGTAAGCAATTCAATCGCACCGGACATCTCCGGGAGACCCAGGTGACATCAGCGGGAACACATTACACGGTTTTGGCGCGTCGTTTTCGACCGCAGGCCTTTGATGACGTGGTGGGGCAGGAGCATGTGTCTCGTGCGCTGCGGAATGCGATTCGTGGTGGCCGCGTGGCGCATGCCTACATGTTCACGGGGGCTCGCGGAGTCGGAAAAACCTCGACTGCGCGCATTCTGGCAAAAGCCCTGAACTGTCCCCATGTCATCGACGGAGTTCCGTGCAACCAATGTGAGATCTGCAACGGAATTTCGGCAGGCAACGACGTCGACGTGCTGGAGATCGACGGGGCCTCAAACCGCGGGATTGACGACATCCGTTCGCTGCGGGCCAACGTGGGTGTGCGCTCGATGCGGACCCAGTTCAAAGTGTACATCATTGACGAAGTGCACATGCTGACGCGTGAAGCCTTCAACGCGCTGCTGAAAACGCTCGAAGAACCACCGCCGAACGTCAAGTTTGTCTTCTGCACCACGGAACCGAACAAAGTTCCCGACACGATCCTGTCACGGTGTCAGCGTTTTGACTTTTCCAGTATTGCCGAAACATCGATCGCAGATCGGTTGCGTGAGATTGCCAAAGCAGAAGGCTTTGAAGTCGCCGAAGAGGCCCTGGAACTGGTGTCTCGTCGCGCCCGGGGCTCCATGCGTGACAGTCAGTCACTCTTCGATCAGCTGCTGGCATTCAGCGACGGCACGGTGACCGCCGACGATGTCCATCGCATGCTGGGGACCGCCGGTGATGAACGCCTGCTGGAACTGTTCACAGCCATCGTGGAACATCGCCCCGGGGAAGTGCTCTCCCTGCTGGATCAGTGTTTTGTGGCCGGGGTCCAGCCCGGCGAACTGATGGATCAGTGCATTGGTTACGTGCGTGACCTGATGGTCACGGCCTCTGGCGGAATGAACCTGACGCTGTGCAGTGTGGCCTCGCGGCACCGTGAAACCCTGCAGAATCAGGCGCAGCGGATTGGCATGCACACCGTCATGGCCGCCTTTCAGATACTTGCCGACGGCAAGTCTCAGATGTTTCGCAGCACGTTCGCCCGAACCGTGCTGGAAATGGCGATGGTTCAGTTAAGCCTGCTGGAAAACCTTTCTGCACTCAGTGATCTGCTGTCCGGCCGACTGCCGGAACTCCCTGCGATCGCCACGGGCACAACCTCGGGCACCCCGTCCGTTGCGGCTGGTCTGACGGCGCCAGGCCCCGGCCCGACGGTTGCCGCAGCCACGCCAAATCCATCGGCGAGTGGTGAAGCGGCTGTTGGCGAAAAAAAAAACACTGAGCAATTGACGGCGTCCGAACCTGTCGGTGTTGCTCCCGCGACCGCACCAGTGGCAACGCCTGTTCCCGCGTCGCCAGTGCCGGCTGTGAATATGCCGGAACCTGCGGCGGCCCCCGCACCAGTGATTTCCGCCGCTCCGCTGATTGAATTGACCGAAGCCAACTGTCCTCAGTTACTGAAAGAGTTGATCAAAACTGCGGGACTGGCCGCTGCGGCGGGACTGAAAACGGCACGTGGTCTGATTCTGGCCACCCCCACACGACTGGAAGTCGTGGTCGATCAGGACGCGGATTTCGCAAAGAAGGCGCTTGATGCACCGGACAATCGAACCCGGATGGAAGCTGAGATTCTGCGATTAACCGGGAAGGTGGTGGCTGTTGGGCTGCGGCTGGCCCCCGTCAATCGCACGAAGGACCAGGGGGAGACTGAGTCGCGAGTCAACACAGGGACGGTCACCGAGACGAAAGCGGCACCGGTCACCCAGAACAGACCGGACATTGCGACGCGCAACCCGGCAGCCCGCAACGAAAAAGGCGCGCAGCGCGAGACCTCAGAGCCCCCGCAGAGCAATCTGATCGGGGAAGTGGATAGTTCACGTGATCCTTTTGTGCGGCGGGTGGTGGAAACGTTCGGTGCAACTGTCGTCAAGATCGTCAAAGCACCGGTGGTCCGAATGGAGGAGTCAGAATCCTGACGGTGTGTTTCCAGCATCGGCCGTCTCCACAGCTGCCTGGGAACGCTGACAGTTAAGAAAACAGGCCTCCATGGCGGCACCGGGTTGGTCGCGGGGGAGGGCAGTGAGGAACTTGTTCGGGACACACACCTGACACCTTCACCGCTGGATTCAGTACACGGCTGATGGGAGATGGAACAGGCAAAGACATCAGTGGCCGGGCCGGAGGGGCTGCGGCGGATCATTCAACGGATCTGGATTCAGGATGCAGCGATGTTTGATGGACTAAAGAATCTGGCCAATATGGCGAATCTCGCGCGACAGTCGGGTGAACTTCAGAGTCGCATGGCGGAAGTGAAGGACCGCATCAGTCGCATGGAAGTGGAAGGTCTGGGCGGTGGTGACGCTGTGCAGGTACGGATGAGCGGTGACTTTCAGGTGCGATCGGTCGTGATTCATCCGTGGCTGATTGAAGCCAGAAATCAGCAGCTGATGCAGCAACTGACCCAGGACGCCTTCAACGCCGCCCTGCAGAAAGCCCGCGAATTGGCAGCGGCGGAAATGGCACGGCTGGCGGACGAACTGAAGATTCCGGGGATGCAGGACGCGCTCAGCCGCATGGGACTGAGCTGACACGGACAGGGCGTCTCAGCCACGTCGCGGGCCGAACTTCCGGATTCATAACGCAGTGCATGGAATTACGACGGACCAATGTCACAGGAGCAGCCTCCTGGCGGCAGACAGAAACAGGGAATGGGACGATGAACAGGACGCAACAACCGCAGCAGGAGCATCCGTACGGGCCAGCGGTCGCCCGGCTGATCGACGAATTCGGACGCCTGCCGGGCATCGGCCGAAAATCTGCCGAGCGATTGGCCAACTACATTTTGTCGGCGACGCCGGGTGAAGCGAACGCACTGGCCGACGCGATTCGTGAGGTCAAAACGTCCGTCAAACGCTGCTCCATCTGCTTTAATCTGACGGAGGATCCGGTCTGTCGCATCTGTCGGGACACGAAGCGGGATCAGCATGTGGTTTGCGTGGTGGAACAGCCGAAAGACGTGGTCGCACTGGAATCATCGGGGGCCTGGGGTGGTCTGTATCACGTGCTGGGTGGCCGAATTGCACCGCTGGAAGGTGTCGGGCCGGAAGACCTGACAATTCATCAACTGGTGCATCGAGTCCGCAAGCAGGGCATCACCGAAGTGGTCATGGCGACCAATCCCACACTGGAGGGCGATGGCACCGCGTTGTTCATCACGAACCTGCTGCAGAATGACGCGGTTCGCATCACGCGACTGGCCCGCGGCATTGCCTCAGGCAGCGTGCTGGAATTCGCCAATCGGGAAATGCTGGCCGACGCACTGCGTGGACGGCAGAAGTTCTGAGAGTGCCGATTTCGGTGTACCGCGCATTCGGGTGGGCCCGCATCCGGGTGGGCGCGCATCCGGGTGGGCGCGGCTCCTGCCAAGCCGCACCCCTGATTTGCGGCTCGGGTGGAACCTCGCCCTCCCGCAAATCACCAACCAGAAAATCGCACGCCCGAAAATCGCCCTCCTCTTTCATCGGTGTTGATCCGTGTCCATCCGTGGTTGCAAAACCAAGCGCACGCCAGACGCACCGGCTCGGGTGGAACCTCGCCCTCCCGAAAATTGCCCTCCCGAAAATCGCACGCCCGCAAATCGTACGCCCGCAAATCGCCCACCCACAAATCGCCAGCCCGGATATCGTCGCCCGCCCTGTCAATGCAGGCACCCCGAGACGGGTCAGATCAGAAAGCTGATCAGTTGCAGCAGGAAAATCAGCATCCCGGTGATCATTTTGGCGGCCATGCCGGATAAGCGGCCTTTCATCGCAGCGGTACCAATTTCTGTGCGTCGCGCTGGATCAGTCCCCAGCCACGCTTCGCCCACCCAGGCACCAGCAAAGGCTCCTATTCCAGCACCCACCACCGCACCAACCAAACTGCCAATCAAAGGAATTGGCAGGAGCACTGCCCCCAATGTGCCTCCCACAAATGAGGCCAGCAGGGACAACAGGATTGCACGGCGACTGGCCCCCTTCTTCGCGGCCGCCGCCGAACCCAGCAGTGTCTCCAGCAATTCGCCAAGCACGGCCAGCGCTATCGATCCCGCAACAACCCACCAACCCGGGCCGCGATCAAAACTGGTGGCCGCCACGAACAGGGCCAGCGTGACGACCATCATCCAGTTTCCCGGAAGCATCAACAGCCCGGCCGCAAGGCTGCAGAGATTCAGAAACTGCAGCAGAGCGAAGCAGCTCCAGTAGCCGATGCTGAACGACGCAAGGGCCAGCAGGCAGACACAACTCCTCATCAGCAGTTCTCCGAAGAGCCATTGGCCAGATAACCATTCCAACTGCACGACACATTGCCCGCTGAATCAGAAAAATCCGCCTCAATGGAGCTCCCGCGCGATCGCATCGATCGCCTGAATCGCCGTCTGCATGTCTTCCATGGTGGACCACGGTCCGGGGCTGAAACGCACTGCTCCCCCGGAGGCCAGCGTGCCCAGGGTTTCATGGGCCAGTGGGGCACAGTGCAGTCCAGCTCGACACTGGATATCAAAGGTTTGATCCAGCACCATGGCCACATCACTGCTGTCCATCCCGTCAATCACAAACGAGACAATGCCGCACAGTTGTTCAGGAACATCAGGTGTCAGCAGACGGACAGCCGGTATCTCCCGCAGGCCATTCAGCAGCACCCGGGTGAGTTCGATCAGATGCGCGTGCCGACTCCCGGGGGACTCAGACAACGTGAGCTGCACTGCTGCCAGAAGGCCGGCAATTCCGGGGCCATTCTGAGTTCCCGATTCGAATTTCTCCGGACAGGTCAGCGGTTGCTGCAGGGATTCGCTGAGTGTGCCTGTGCCCCCGAATTTCAGTGGCTGTACCAACGACTGTGACTCGGGGCGAAAACACAGCAACCCGGTTCCCTGCGGACCAGCCAGGCCTTTGTGTCCCGAGGTCACCAGAAAGTCCACGCCCAGCTGCTCCATGTGACACTCCACATGACCGGCGGTCTGCGCCGCGTCCAGCAGCACAAGACTACCATACTGCTGAGCCGTGGCGGTGAGCCACGCCACATCCTGCAGACGCCCGGTGACGTTCGAGGCGTGATTGATCACTGTCAAACGCACGGGGAATCGCTGCAGAATCCGCTGAAATTCGTCCTGATCCAGCAGTCCGGTCACGGGGTCAAACGAGACCAGGTGACGCTGAACTCCGCGATGGGCTGTCAGAAATTCCAGGGGGCGCAGTACGGAATTGTGATCCAGTGTGGAGGCCAGTACGTGATCGCCAGGCTGCAGAAGCCCCAGCAGAACCGTATTGAGACCTTCGGTGCAGTTGCTGGTGAAGACAACATGGCTGGAGGCTGGAGCGTGCAGCAAACGGGCCGCGGCCGTGCGACACTGCTGCAGGACAGCGGAGGCCGCTGAGGCGACAGAGTGGGCGGCGCGCCCCGCCGACGACATGGACCGCATTGCCTGGGCGACAGCAACATGGACGCAGTCCGGACGCGGGAAGCTGGTGGCAGCGTTATCGAGGTACATGGGCGATTCTGAGTCGGCGAAACGGTATTAAGCCAGCAAATCGTCGCGCCTCGCTCCGACGATTTGTGCCCCTTGATTCGCCTGGCAGCAAGAGAAAGGCCGCCATCAGGGACGTCGATGCGCAGGACCCTGGACTTTTCAGGCCATCACGGCTGCAACGAGCTCGGGACGATGTGTTCGGAGCTTGCTGCTTTTGCCTGCCTGTCCCCACAGTCACCACCCATGACAGGTGATGTCCGTGGCGGCTGTCATGAGGACCAGTTGCAATCCGGTTGACCCAGCACGGGGACAAGGTTGTTCCGGACTGCCGAGGAACTATCCAGACAGCATCCCCGGAAAACTCCGGGGATGCTTTTTATCCGGGCATCTGAGAATCGCTCAGGACTGGCCTGGCAACCAGAGCGAAGCCGCCGGATTGGCGGTGGATTCGGCACCTGGTGTCCAGAGGTTGCCGGACGACGCCGGGGCGAGTGCGGCGGTGGGTTCGAGTTCGACGAGGAGATGTTCGCAGCCGAACGCAGCAAACTGATCCGCAATGATCTCGGCAATTTCCGGGACCTTGTGCAGGTACTGATCACGAATTCTACGAAGCAGAGTTCGGAGAGCGGGATCTTCCGGATCATCGAGTCGGTAGGAGAGTTCGCGGATATCGAGTTCGAGACGACCACGGAATCCTTCGCCCCCGTCTGACAACTGTGCGCGGGCCTTGTCGAGCATTTCGAACGTGGTTTGCGGATCGTTGTTCGCTCGAGCGATTGCGGCGCTGAGCATGCAGGCGCGTTGAGCCCCGAACTGCTCCAGCAGGGATTCATCGGCATGCAGTTTCTGCAGTGCAGCCTGAAGCAGATCCTTCAACCCGAGCAAGCTGGCGCGGTTGGCAAATTCGGCCAACTGAGCCGGGGCAAGTTCATTCAGTTGCAGGCGATCGAGGCATGCACAGGGAATTGCGGCAATGGTGCTGTGGGCAGGTACGGACATGGGTGTTCGTGCCGGCAGGTTCAGCCGCGTCCGCAGAGCCGGCAGATCCGGATTCAGGTCACGTTTGAGTGCCAGCCACTGCATGACGATCAGGCTGGCCGCGAGTTTGACCTTCAGTGCCGGGTCGCTGGCAGCATCGAGAGCTGATTTGCCATGGAGTGCCGATTGAGGCATCTGCAGCCATTCTTCAACCGGAAGCTGTGCCAGTTCGCCAAGCAGAATCCGGTAGCGACGCTGCGACATGCCTTTGGGAAGGACATAGCGTCGGTCGAACGGTCGAGCCTGCAGTGGTTCCGGTGCCATCGTGGACCGCTGTTCCTGATCCGCACGAGTCAGGATGAGGTCACCGAGGATCGCGCGGACCTTGACGATCGCTTCGTCGATCATCGTGCTGGACGAAGTGATGGTGAGATACGGATGCTGAATACCGGCCTGGCTGGCTTGTTCAGGATCCACCACGTCGAACACGTCGATGTCCGCGAGGGATTCGACCAGCTGCGCAGCCGTCTGAATTTCTTCATCCGGAGTTTCGGATTTGAGCAGGACCAATTCGGCCGCATGTGCCGTCCCCGGAGTGTGATCACACTGAGAATGGTCATGTGATGGCGAAGGCCGCAGAGCCGGATGGCTGGAGAGCCGGGTAATGACTTCCGACACGGACTGAACCTGCAGGTCCACGGAATTCAGCCAGTATCGTTCCTCGGTGATCTGCAGATCGACCTGTTGTGCCAGCGCTTCGACTTCAGTCGCCGTATCAAAATCGGCGATCAGCGTCGCCGCATGGTGCAGCGAGGACGCCCCTTCGGACAGTCGACCGTCCCAGAGCTGACAGAGACCGAGGTTGTACCAGACATTTCCGTCCCCGGGATAGCTGTCGGCGAGACGGTTGTAGATGATGCTGGCGGGTTCCCAGCAGCCGAGGACGCTGAGTTTTCTGGCGCGGGCATCCTGCTGAGCCGCTTCGTCACTGCAGGTGATGGCCGCCAGAGGATAGGCACTGCGGAACAACCCCGGAATGGAGCTGTCGCCTTCCATATCCAGCAGCTGCATAATCAGCTTGCGCTGAGATTCGCCGGTGGACATGCGGATGGCAAGCGACAGATGTTCGCGGGACGACAGAAAGTTTCGCTGCTGATACATCTCCAGCGCGATCCGGGACGCCAGAAATGCGACGGTCATCTGATGTGATCGGGCACAGATCTGAAACGTGCGATGCAGGATGCGGCGGGACGCCTGGAACCCATCACGCTGCAGACACATTTCTGACATCGTCAGCAGGATGGAAGGATTGTCGGGATTGTTTTTCAGGAACTCGCTGCACAGCGTGAAGGCTTCGTTGCCGCGCCCGGATTCGGCGAGAATGCCGATAAGTTCCCGGACGACCACGTCGCGATTGGGAAAGCGACGCGCCAGATCGCGAAACAACCCGAGGGCGATTTCCGGCTGGTTGTCGCGCAGGCTGTAGGCTTTCTGGATTTCCGGAAGGATGTCAAGGCAACAGAATTTCAGCTTCTTGCCACTGCCGCACGGACACAGTGAGTAAGGATCGTTGGCCATCGATGGCACCTTTGGACAAAAGGGGAAGACTGTCAATATGCAAAAGCCGGGCCGCAAGGCGCTACCCGACCGCTTTTCTGTTGTGCACTGTTGCAGGCCCCGCTGAGAAGTGACGGCGAGCACAAGGAACGGACGAGCCGAATCTGGTGCTGCCATGCACAGCAGGGTGATCACCCAGCCTTGCCATTGGACGGCTGCCGGACTGACCCGGCTGGGATCCTAACAGATTGTCTCGTTTCTGGCAGTCTGGAGAAAGCCCGGTTTTTCCTGAGTCGCGGAAACTTTTTGGCCGGTTTTCAGAGAAATCCCCGGGCGTCAGGCAGGGGTTGGTCTGAAACTCAGTTTTTTTCATGCTCAAGGCTTGGCGGACGGCCGTGATTCCCGGGACAGGCAGCCCCGCAGAAACCATAACAAAATCCTCAACGCAACAGCGACCGCGTTGGAAAGTCGAGGCCAATTTTCCGCTTGCGTGGCGAGTCCCAGTCCGGGTGCCAGCGATACGAGGCCTGGCGTGGAATTTCAGTCGCGTGCCTGTGCATTACGGCGTTGGCGGTACCGGTGGTAGCGAGACATCGCGGGCGGCCAGCCGATCCCGCGCATGATCGGCCCACGGCCCGCGGGTGTCATGCTGCAGATACTGCGACCAGTACTCCGCTGCCTCCCCGGAACGACCTGTGCGATCCAGCAGCTGCGCATAGTGCAGCACCACATCGGGATTTCCCGGGTGAATGGACAGAGCCGTGCAGAGCGACTGCTCGGCGACCTGCAGTTCTCCCAGTTCCGCCTGCAGACATCCCAACTGCGTCCACGCCTCGATGTAATCCGGAGCGGACTCAATGGCACAGTAATATCGCTCGACAGCCGCTTCCGTTCGCCCTTCCCGGTACAAGGCATCGGCCAGATGAAAGTTCACATCCGCGGGATCCGGAAACAGCAATCGCTCTTCCGCCAGCGGGTCCTCCGGATTGGTCCGCACCCCGCGTTCGGATCCCAGCAGCGAGAGCGAATTTCGAAACGCATTGATCGCCGATTCCAGCTCGGACTCTTCCGTCAGCCGACAGCCCTCGTGGAACCACTCTTCGGCATTCCAGTCGGCCATCGACCGTTCCACCGGGGGCCGCGGTCCGCCAGTGAACGGCAATAAAACCGGATTCGGTTCGTCCATGTCCGCCCGCCGAGGCCTTGGGATCGCCGGACTGTCCGGAGCGTCAGTTGCTGCCGCAGCCGCAGTGTCGGATGACTCAGCGAACACCCTGGGAGGTTCCACAGTGTCGAAGTCCAGCAGGCGCTGACCTGTTCGCGGAATCATCACGCCGCGGTCATCGCGAATCAGCACCGTTTCGTCGCGCACCAGCAGATTGAGCTGGGCGAGCGACCGGTCGGTGCCGGTAATCGTCCGCCCCAGTTCCGCCAGACTCTTCTCCAGCGTTTCGGCGGACACCCCCTCTTCCAGCAACGCTGCCAGGCGTCGGGCACTGGCCACTTCCCGGTAGTCAAACCAGGGCAGCCGGCCGACACGCCGCACCGGGCGAATCAGTCCCAGCCGAGCCCAGCGGCGAATCAGCCGCACAGGCACGTCCAGCAGTCGGCTGAGCATGGCAGGAGTGTGTGCTTTGCGAATTTCATCCCGACGGTCATCCAGCCCCAGCATCAGCAGCCAGTCCGATTCGGCCACGATCCGGATAGCGAGGCCATCAGCGACGTTTTGACTGGCCTGCTGCAACTTCTGCGACGTACGGCCGTCAGCTTCCAGCGGCCAGCCTTCTTCCCCGATGACCAGCATCGTGGTGTGCAACGTGACCGCCTGCGAGGCTCGACCGCCATGCTGTTCCACCAGCTCCATCGCGGCGCGATGCGTCATGGACGCCAGAGTCCCGGTGAACGCCAGTGTTTCACCAGCCAGCGGCCGCGTGTTCACTGCCGCCGTTGCCGCAAGTGCCTCCAGAGCCTGCAAGTTGTCTGCAGCCTGCTCAGCCGCTGCAGTCCCCCCGCCCTCGGTGATCTGATCCGTCGTGGTTCCCAAGATCCTGTCTCTGCCTGTCACTGAACGTTTTTGTGTCCCAACCTGTGGAATTCCATACTCATTTTCCAGCGAGGATACCGTCGAAAATTCCGGAAGGGTAGCATTCGGGGACCGGGCTGTTATAAGTTGGCGAACTCGCTGGCGGTCTCGTGTCAGAGTCCACCATGTGGGTGTTTTTTCAGAAATTAAAGCATTCCTGCTTGAAATCAGGCCGAAGTTTGATCCTGAGAAATACGCTGAATTCCTGGCCGACGTCGCTGTTCCGCACAATCCAGCATGTGTTGTTCTTCGGGAATAACTCATTTGTGCTGCGACTGGGTGCTGAATGAGTCCGGAACTGGATTTGATTTACGCGGTTGATTTACGCTGTTGATTTACGCTGTCAAGCCCCACTGTCCTGAAGAGACCCTGCCATGTCCGCACTGCAAGCCTCCGATTCTGCCATCTGGGACGCGATTCAGAATGAACGTCGCCGCCAGGTGGATGGGCTGGAACTGATCGCTTCTGAAAACTACACCAGTGCCGCGGTCATGGAAGCCGCAGGAACGGTGCTGACGAATAAATACGCAGAAGGCTATCCAGGCAAGCGTTATTACGGCGGTTGTGAAAATGTGGATGTGATCGAAAACATTGCTCGGGACCGCGCGGTTCAGCTGTTCGGTGCCGAACATGCCAACGTCCAGCCCCATGCCGGCTCACAGGCCAATATGGCCGTCTACATGTCGACTTTGCAGGCAGGCGATACGATTCTGGCCATGGATCTGGCTCACGGCGGCCACCTGACTCATGGCATGCATCTGAATTTCAGCGGGAAACTGTACCGCACACAGCATTACGGAGTTCGCCGTGACGATCACCGAATCGACTTTGATCAGGTGGTGGCGTTGGCGCGTGAACACAAGCCGAAAATGATTGTGGCGGGAGCCAGTGCTTATCCCCGGGAAATCGATCACGCAAAATTTGCTGAAATTGCCCGATCCGTTGGCGCGCTGTTGATGGTCGACATGGCGCACTACTCAGGACTGGTCGCCGCGGGAGTTCACAACAGCCCCGTACCCGTCGCGGATTATGTCACTTCCACGTCCCACAAAACTCTCCGCGGTCCGCGCTCCGGGTTCATTCTCTGCCGCAAAGAACATGCCGCGGCTGTGGATCGGTCGGTGTTTCCCGGAATCCAGGGGGGACCGTTGATGCACATTGTGGCCGCCAAGGCCGTTTGCTTTGGTGAAGCACTGCTGCCGGATTTCAAACACTATGCCCGCCAGATCGTGGTGAACGCTCAGACGCTTGCCGAAGTCCTGATGGCAGGTGGCCTGCGTCTGGTGTCCGGTGGTACCGACAATCACCTGATGATGTGCGACGTCACGGCCATCGACCTGTCCGGAAAAATCGCCGAACATGCGCTCGATCATGCCGGCATCACCGTCAACAAAAACATGATCCCCTATGACCAACGCAAGCCGATGGATCCCAGCGGTATTCGCATCGGGACCGCCGCACTCACCACTCGCGGTATGAAGGCCGACGAAATGAAGCAGGTGGGTGCATGGATCCTGCGGGCACTGAAGGGCCACGATCAGCCCGAGACACTACAGGCCGTGCGAGCAGAAATCGCAGAATTCGCTCGACACTTTCCCGTGCCCGGAATTGAATAATTTGTTTTGAGGGGCAGAAAAGGCGGGCAGAAAAGGGGTCAGGAACCAATAGCCAAATGGCCCGAAGGGTGCTTCGCACTATTGGTTCCTGACCCCTTTTCTGCCCCAGCCCCAACCCCCCACGCATTTGCGCAAAAAAAGGTGCTCAGAGGATGGGGCTGACCAACCATGACTACCGAAGCCTGCAAACACGGCAGTTTCCGGCCAGTCAGCCCCGTCCTCAGAGCACCTTTGCGTCGAAGACGTCGTCTGCAGATTTCACTCTGCAAATCTCTCGTGGCAGGGTAAACACCGATAGTTCGCAAACGGTGTCGCAGTATTTCGCGCGATTTTTTTTCGGGGCGGCGAATTCTGAAATAAAGTTTTCGTGAGGTACGTTTGCCTCGGAAAACCACGACCGCGAACCCCGGCGGGCTGCGAAAGAGGTTTGATGTCGGCAGAAATACGGCTGCGGTTCGGCGACATGACCTTCGACCACACGGTAAAACTTTGACGCGTCTGTCGCAGCGCGGGCTGTTCACAAAAAAAGGGCTGATTTCCAGTCGGAAATCAGCCCTTTCAGAAATCCTGCTGCGACAGCGGGCCCAGGTATCCGGCACCGCCTGCAGACCGACAACCACTCAGAGCACCTTAGTGGCTCCCGGTGTTGGAATTGCATACGTCAGATCCGCGTTGGGCATCACCGGCGGCGCGTCGTCGAAACTATGGAATTGTTCGACCGGCGAAACGCTGAGGTTGGAGTTGATCGCTTCTTCCCAACCGATTTCGCGTCCGGAGTAGGTCGCCATGCGTCCCAGAACAGACATCATGGTGCTCATCGCGCCGTATTCGCCTTCATTGGGGATTTCGCCGCGACGAATGGAGGCGAACAGGTCGTGGTGCTCCTGCTGATGTCCATCGTGCAGGTTCTTCCGCTTGCCTTCTTCGGTTCGCGGATATTCCCAGACGAGGTTGCCTTTGGTGTCGAAGATCTGGCCGTCACCGATGTTGCACCAGCCATTGGCTCCATGAGCGAACTCGGAGACGCTGCTCCAGCAGTTGCCGATGTGGCGGCACTGGCTGAGCAGAATGCTGCGATCCCCATCTTTTTCCCAGGTGAATTCGACGAAGTGATGGTCGTAGATTTCGCCGTATTCTCTGCCCGTGCGAACCTGACGACCGCCCTGTCCCTGCGCTTTTGTCGGAGGACCGCCCATGAGCCAGTTGATGACGTCCAGGTTATGAATGTGCTGCTCAGCGATGTGATCTCCGCAGAGCCAGTTGAAGTAATACCAGTTGCGCATCTGGTACTCCATCTCGGTCTGACCTTCCTTGCGGGGGCGGACCCAGACGCCGTCACCGTTCCAGTAGGCTCGAGTCGCGACGATTCGTCCGATGGCGCCGTCGTGCAGTCGCTTCATGGTTTCGATGTACAGCGGCTCATGGCGTCGCTGCAGACCCACAGCCACGGCGAGGTTTTTCTCTTTGGCCTGGCGAGCGGCTTCGACGACTTTACGAACGCCGATGGCATCCACAGCGACCGGCTTCTCCATGAAAACGTGCTTGCCGGCGTTGACTGCCGCTTCGAAGTGCAGCGGTCGAAATCCGGGAGGCGTAGCGAGAATGACGAGATCGATGTCCTGCTCCAGCACCTTCTGGTAGGCATCAAATCCCGTGAATTGACGTTCCGGCGGTACGTCAACCTTTTCTCCGTGCTGTCGGGACAGCATGTTCATTGCACTGCCCAGATTGTCTTCAAACGCATCCGCAGCAGCGACCAGTTTGGTGGGACCGCTGGTGTTCATGGCATGGTCGGCGGCACCACGTCCACGACCACCGCAGCCAATCAGGCCGATACGAATGGTTTCATCGCTGCTGACATGAGCCGCACGCACGGGGTTCAGGCCGCTCAATAGTGAGGATCCAGCAGCGACAGTTGCCGCTCCCTGCAGGAAACCTCGGCGAGATGAGCCAGGTACAGACGTCATAAGGAACACTCCAATCCGATTTTAGGTGGGTTTCTGAGTCAACGTTGTGAAGACGAGCCGAATTCCGCAGGCGAAAAACCTGGGAACGCATCCGCCACCACTGAACGCCTTGCAGTTTCTGTGATCGACGCGATCCCGGGAGAAGTGCAGACTTCCCCGAAAACACGGCTTTACGGCCAGCGAAGCCGCTGCTTTCACCTCTAAATGCTACGCGCCAACGTAATTCTCCGCAATTCAGAGACGGGTTGGTGCTGGATTTCGTGGAAATTGCTGAGCGGTGGGTCTCGGAGTTGAAGGGCGGGATGCCAGAGTTAAGAGGCGAAAATCAGCAATCGACAAATAGCCTGTCGGGCAGTTATTTGTGGCTGGTTTCCCCCACTTTGACAGTTCCCATCGCGGGCGTCCGGAATTTTCCAGCTCGAAAGACATGGTCACGGTGGGGACCTGCGGCGAAGTTTGGTAAACTCGGAGCAGATGTCTCTGGTTTTGATGCTCCTCGTTTTTCGCACGTGATTGCTCCCCATGGCAGATTCCCCGGTGCTGGCTCCCCAGCAGGATGCTGGTGGTTGTTGTTCCCCCGAAACTCACGCCCACTGTTCGCAGATTACGGACGCGGCACCGGTTGCCTGCGTGACTAGCGAATCAGCAACCGACTGCTGCAATTCGGCATCACCGGAACTGGACGCCGGACTGCCTCGTCAGACGCGGATTCGTTCATGGGAAACAGTCCCCACCGCGCAGCAGCGTCCGACACTGGACGACCTGCCGGCAACTCTGCAGAAAATCCACCGTCGCTGGGACCGTCTGGTCCGGCTTGTGGGTGACGATGGTGTCCTTGCGTTGTTGCAATCCCACGTGACCATTTTTGGCCTTGGTGGCGTCGGGAGTTACGCGGCCGAGGCGTTGGCGCGTTCTGCGGTTGGCCGTATGACACTGGTCGACTTCGATGACGTGTGTCTGACCAATATCAATCGACAGCTCCAGGCCTTTCCCGGCACGGTTGGCCAGTCAAAAGCACAATTGCTGGCCGCCCGCGTGCAAGCCATTCACCCGGAAATGTGGGTGGATCCGGTGCAGGCCTTTTACGATCACAACACGTCCGACATGCTGCTGACTCCACGACCCGATTTCGTGATCGATGCCATCGATAATGTCACATCCAAGCTGCTGTTGCTGGAAACCTGCCGAGCACAGGGAATTCCGGTGATCAGCATCACTGGCGCCGGTGCTCGACTGGATCCGACTCGGATTCGTGTGGATGATCTCAGCCGTACAAAGGTCGACCCGCTGGCCCGTGTTCTGCGAAAAGAACTTGCGCGACGCGGAATCGGCAGCGACACGGACTTTGGCATTCCCGTGGTCTATTCAGACGAAGACATTCGGGAACCCGAAGTACCGGCGTGGGATCAGGAAACCGGATTTCAATGCATTTGCCCGCACCGGGAAGATTCACCGCACGCGTGTGAAAAGCGACGTCGGATCTACGGGACCGCAACCTTCATGACGGCCGCGTTCGCCATGGCCGCGGTATCTCATGTTGTCCGTCAGTTGACGCATCGCGTCTGACCGGAAGGCTCCCACCGACAGACGTCACGACAACCACCTCCCCGGGGGACATTTCCCCCACCATACCCCGAAATCTGCGAGGGTTTATCGGCCCTTGACGTGCAGCACTCGCGTGTGGGGTTTCCATACGCGCCAAGTCAACCAGCTCGACGTACCAACGTTCAGGAACACGAATCAGCCGAAAGAGAATCGCAGTTGCCGAAACGGCAGCAAGTCGATCCAACAGCGAGTCATTGATCTCAAACATCACCACGCAAAACACCAAGGTGAATTTTGCTTTATCTTCGCCGACATTCCTCTGCGTGGTTTCAGCAGGATCCGGTAGACTCGTAAGCAGAACCCCTTTGCTGATCCTGCACAGCGATCATCCGCGGTCACCATCACAGCCGGCCACGTGGATTGGATAAGAGCAGACTCGGATGTGCTCGGTACAACGTGTGTCACACCAGGTTTCTGTTGATGAATCCGGAAGACGACCAGGCGATGGCACAAATTCTGATCGTTGAGGACCAGCCGAACCTGCTTCGGAGTCTTTTGCAGGCCGTTCAGGAAGCAGGGCTGCAGGCCGTGGGAACCGACAGCCTGAAGCATGCCTCGGAACTCTGCCGACCCGGGATTGATCTCATCGTTCTGGATCTGATGCTGCCGGACGGCAATGGGCTGGACTGGCTTAAGCAGTTGCGAGCCACAGGCCAGCGGGTCCTGGTGCTTGTGCTTACCGCACGCGATGCTGTGGACGACCGCATCGCCGGACTGGACAGCGGGGCCGATGACTATCTGATCAAGCCCTTCGCTCTGAATGAACTGCTGGCACGGATTCGAGCCTTGCTGCGACGGGATCAGTCACCATCGTCATTGGTGCTGACGGTCGCCGATGTACGCCTGGATTTGCTGAATCGCACTGTGCATCGGGGAAGCGTGCGAATCGAACTACCCCAGAAACAATTTGAACTGCTGGCCTGCCTGATGCGGCAACCTGGTGAAATCGTGTCGCGCCAGCAAATTGCTGACACGGTCTGGAATGATCCAGCGGCGACGTGGACCAACGTGATCGAGGTGCAGATCAACCAACTGCGGCGCAGACTGCATCTGGCTGAACTCCCCGCCATCCTGCACACGGTTCGCGGCAAGGGCTATCAAGTCGGGGGTCCCCGATGAAGCCTCTCTCACTGCGCTGGCAGATGACGTTGTGGTACGGCGCGGCCGTCGCCGTCAGCCTGCTGATTACCGGCGTCGCGCTGATCCTTGTCGCCCGGCATGTGCTTGCAGAGCGGATGGACCATTCCCTGCGTGAGGAGCTCCGCGAAATTTCGCTCGAACTGGCAATGAGTCAGAGCGAGACCGAGTTTCAGGAAGCAGCAAACGCTCGGTTCTTCCATCACGACATTTATGAATTCGCCATCTTTTTTCCCGACGGTCGTCCCGTCTTTCTCAGTGCTGGTCTGCAGCAACTGAAAGCCACGGATGTGCCTGAAAAAAAATTCACCGACGAGATTCAGACGCTGCAGGCACAACTTCCCGTCGGTTCACGAATGCTACTGGCAGGCTGGACCAGATCCAGTCAGTTTGGGCGCGTCGTTGCCTTATCCGCGACATCGCTGCAGCCGGTGATGGAAGAGGCTCAGCGTCTGCAATCCATTATCAGCGTCGTATTTCCTGCGGCGCTTGTGATTGCTCTGAGCGGTGGATACTGGCTCTCCGGACGGGCCTTGAATCCCGTTCGCTCTCTCGCCGTCGCAGCAGGCAGCATGTCCATTCATTCGATGCATCAGCGAGTTCCTGTCTCTAATCCACATGACGAAGTCGGCAGCCTCGCTACCACCTTCAATGCTCTGCTCGGTCGCCTTGAAACGGCCGTGGCGGAGATTCGACGGTTCACGGCCGATGCCTCCCATGAAATCCGGACGCCATTGGCTGCGATTCGGCTGGAAGCCGAACTGGCACTCAGCCGTAATCGTTCTGAAACCGACTACCGTCAGGCACTGGGTGTCATTGTGGATGAAGTGTCGCGACTGGGACAACTCGCCGATCAGTTGCTGGATCTGTCCCGCCACGACGCCGGATTGCGACGAACCAATCCCGAACCAGTGCGTCTGTCGGATGTGCTGCAGCAGTGCGTTCAGCAGATGGCTGCGTTCGCAAGAACTCGCAATGTCCCGGTCACGCTGCACTGCGAGGACTCGTTGATGACGACCGGAGATCCGCTCAGTCTGCAACAGGCCTTTAGTAACCTCCTCGAAAACGCCATCAAGTACACCAACTCCGGCGGTACCGTGTCTATCTCCTGCCGCCAGCTGCACCAGGATCTGTGGATTGATGTCGTGGACACGGGGATCGGCATCGAGGCAGATCACATTCCGCGGTTGTTCGAGCGATTTTATCGTGTCGATCCTTCACGCACGCTCAGCAATGGTGGAGCAGGACTGGGCCTGGCCATCGCCCGTGCCAATATCAGCGCCTGCGGCGGCGAAATTGCCATTTCCAGTCAGCCCGAGGCGGGAACACACGTGAGCGTGCGGTTGCCGGCACTGTCAGTCCAGGCCACGGCAACAGTTTTCGAACATCAACCGTTCGCAGCCCCGGCCACAGAGCAAACGCAGGACGCCCGATCGATCATTTCCCCTGACGACCGTGGCTACTCGGAATCCCGGGTGTAATCCATAAAATTCCTCGCGAACGACCGCAATTCCCGTTTTCGGAAATGCCCCGGCAGCGCGGCTCGCACGCTCTTCCTCCCGCGCCCCCCCCCCGCCCCAACCTCGTCAGCAGCCGCGCCGCATCCAACCACGGTGGAACTGGTGCGGACCTGGTGCCACTCAACGTACATCCCCCCGAACAATACTACTGTTCCGCAGTTTTCCGCGGCAGGGGTCGTAGCCGGACCGCTATTTGAGTGATAGGATTGCAGGACAGGTCCGTTGGCGTTCCCAAGGGGGCCCCGCAGTTCCCGCTCGATTTCCACTTCCCACTGGCATCCTCGCATGTCGTTGTCAGAAGATCCTATGTCAACTGAAGATACGCCACCGAACGGGCACCCTGATCACGCCTCACCAGGGGCAACGGTGCCTCAGTCAGGGACCGAGACCCCGGAGACTTCCGGTTCGCCCCTGCAGCCACCTGTTTTCACCCAGATCACAACGACCGTTCCGATGTTGGTCTCCCAGGATTCCCTGGCCGCAACGGTGGAACGGCTGCAACTGCGAATGCGCCGGCAGGAGTATGACGACTATCTGCAGGAAAAACGTCGTCAACTGCGAACCTCGGTGACATTGTTTCTGCTTACGTTCGCCAGCACCTTCCTGATCGGGTCCGGCTACTTCCCCCTCGAATACCTCATCGGCACACTGATTCCCCGCTACGGGGCGTTTCTGCAGGTCCTCGCCAATGGCCGCCCCATCAACGACATGCTGTACAGCACAGTGCTGGATGGCCTGATGTATTCGGTACCGCTAATGCTGATCCTGCTGTGCCACGAAATGGGACACTATCTGCAGTCGGTTCGCTACCGAGTTCCCGCTTCGCTGCCTTATTTCATCCCGCTGCCGATCCCCCCAATGGGAACCATGGGCGCCGTGATCTTTCAGGGGCAGGGCAGGGCGACTCGAACTCAGATGTTCGATATCGCTGTCTCCGGTCCACTGGCCGGACTGCTGATCACAATTCCTGTGCTCTGGATCGGCTTGAAGTATTCCCGGTATGAGTCCATGGCTGGGCTCAGTGGCATAGAATTTGGTGAGCCGCTGATCATCACGTGGCTGGTTGAGTTCCTGCATGGGCCAGCGCCCGTGGGCAAGATCTTTGCGCTGAACCACACCGCGTTTGCTGGCTGGGTTGGCGTCCTGATTACTTCAATGAATCTGATTCCCATCGGCCAGCTGGATGGCGGTCATATCCTCTACACGCTCATCGGCCGCAAGGCTCATGCGGTGGCCTACGGAGTCGTCGGCCTGGCGTTTGCCGGCATGTACTTCCTGAACAATTATTCCTTCACCCTGCTGCTGTTGCTGATGATGGCCACCGGAGTCAGACATCCTCCCACTGCCAATGACCGGGAACCACTGGGGCTGACCCGGCAAATCATCGGCTGGCTGACCATGGGATTTCTGATCATCGGTTTCACTCCCAATCCGGTCAGTATCTCCACGCCGGAAAACCGTCCCGCATCGACGGCACCTACTGAGCGTCAGCCAGCGCCTCCGACGGTCCGGGACAATCTGATCTGAATCAGCGGCGAGCCTCCGCATGCCAGCTCTGCCCTGGGATGGCGAAACAGTGTTAGTCCGAAAGATAGTCGCGTTTCGCTCCGCCGAAACGTGC
>CAIYBH010000007.1 GCA_903924405.1 uncultured Planctomycetaceae bacterium
GCTCTGTCGCCACTGACCGGACAGCAGCGGCATGACATCGAGGGCCACGTACAGCAGCAGTAGCCAGCGCATCTGCAGTGGCAGAATGCCCATCAGCAGGACCTCCTGGCGCGGATAGTACATGGCAGCCAGAGTGAGGACCGCCAGCACCGCCCCGGACGCCCCGAGGATGTGGGCCTGAGGCTTGAAGAAGCTGCAGAAGACGAGCGAGATGATGCCCGCCCAGATGGCGCTGGCCAGGTAAAACCAGAGGAATTCGCGTTCACTGAGAACGGAGAGCACCATGCGACCGGCGAAATACAAGCCGAGCATGTTCATCACCAGATGCAGCAGATTCAGGCGATTGTGACAGAAGGCGTACGTCAGCAAACGCCACACCTGACCGCTCTGAAAGACTTCCCGCACACCCAGTTCCAGCCAGTTTTCGGCGACGGAGATGCGTTGAATACCGAGGGGAGTTTCGATGTTGGTGGCGGTGAGAAGTTGCAGGACGAAGACTGCGACGGTGACCGCGATGAGTTTGCCCAGCACTGTCAGGGTGGGAGCGGAGAATCGACGCGCGGGTTGATCATATTCATCACGAAGATAGTCACGGTTTTCGAGTCCCATACCGGGAGGATCCTTCAGGTTGGCTGCTGAGTAACGAATGAGAGAGAGTGTGGACGGTCCGGGACTCTGCAGGCCTTTGTTCGAAAGCAGTGCTGATCGGGGCCGATGGGTTTGGTGGTATTCGTCGGGGCTATTTCCAGGGAGAAATGAATTTCCGTCGTTGGGCGCGGTCGGGATTCGCTGTGTCTGGAGGCGGATTTTCCGGGGTATCGATCATAACGGCTTTGAGGGTTGCGAGGGTGACATTGGGCCGTTGGTCAGGTACTGAGTGAAGCCTGTGTGGGTTGTGTGGTGGTTGTTGGATGAGGTGACGTGGACTGCCGCAGGCAGTGTAGTCGGGAAGGTGTTCAGCGTCGACGCGTATTCGTGGCTGTGTGGGGTGATGGGGTGGAAATCTCCGCAGCGTGGAGTTGAGCGTGCGCGGGGTTTTCTGTGTGTTTGGGGAATTTGTGGTGTTTAGTGAAGATTTCTGAGGGTAAGGGATTGTTGGGTGAGGGTGGGTGATATTCGGGTTAGTGTGAGGAATTGGCGTGGCCGGGATCGGCTCGTTTCTCCCTGCGGGAAACGTACGGGATTCTGTGAATTCCAAGCGGTTCCACTTTCGAAACCATAATTTCCCCGATATTATTTGCCGTCTGGAAAACAAGTTGATGTCTATGTGTGCGCGCTGACAACGTGTGGTCTCTTTGGGGATTTCGCGATTGGCAGGTGTGGATTTCGTGTCCTGAAGTGGATCCAGGATCTGTTTCAGCGAGAGTAATGCCTGGGCCGGTGCAGCCCCGGTCTGGAAGGACTCAGGTCCTGTGCAGGCTTGGAAGGTTGAGGTCGCAGTGGACCACTGCGGCAAGGTGCGGCTTGGCGGCATGGCCTGTACTGTTGAGTACAGGAGGCGGGCACGGGAGGCGGGCACGGAGCATCCGAAAGTTGTCTGGCAACTGAACGTGGATTGATTGCGTCCTGGTTGTGTGGCACTTTTGACGGATTCCGGGGCGGTAAAACCGCGTTGACAGTTTTTTTAATTTCTTCTGAGGCACGTTGTTCAATCATGGACATTACCCGACTTCGCAACATTGGCATTTCGGCCCACATCGACTCCGGCAAGACGACTCTGACCGAACGCATTCTGTACTACTGCGGTCGTATTCACAAAATTCGCGAAGTGAAGGGTGGCGACGGCGGCGCGACCATGGACCACATGGACCTGGAGCGTGAGCGTGGGATCACGATTACCTCCGCGTCGACGCGTGTGGAGTGGGAAGACAAGGAACTCGGGACATCGCACCCGATTAACATCATTGACACCCCGGGTCACGTGGACTTCACCGTGGAAGTGGAACGCAGCTTGCGCGTTCTGGACGGTGCGATTCTGGTGTTGTGTGCCGTGGGTGGTGTACAGAGCCAGTCGTTGACTGTGGACCGCCAGATGCGTCGTTACGGTGTTCCGCGCATCGCGTTCATCAACAAGATGGACCGCATCGGGGCCAATCCCGAGAAGGTCATCGGTATGATGAAGGACAAATTGAAGTGCAATGCTGTTCCACTGCAGCTGGCAATCGGTCGCGAATCGAATTTCCAGGGCGTGATCGACCTCGTGCGGATGGAAGCGGTGTACTTTGAAGGAGAAAAGGGCGAAGACATTCTCCGCAAGCCGATTCCTGACGACATGAAGGAAGCCGCGGACAAGGCCCGTCGCGAGATGCTGGAAGAGCTGTCTCTGCACGACGACGAGCTGATGGGTTTGCTCCTGGAAGAAGCCGAAGTGTCCATCGAGCAGGTTCGTGAAGTCATCCGCCGCGCCACTCTGGCCCAGCAGATCACTCCGGTTCTGATGGGGACGGCCTACAAGGACAAAGGGGTTCAGGAAGCTCTGGACGCCGTGGTTCGTTACCTGCCCAGCCCTCCGCAGCGTGAAAAGTACGCCATCGACAACAGCAAGCCTGTTGGCGAAGATGGACAGCACCCGAAGGTCCTGCTCAGCGATTCCAACGATGCTCCGCTGGTCTGCATGGCGTTCAAGACCGTTGTCGAAAGCTTCGGCCAGCTGACCTACACCCGACTCTATCAGGGTAAGATCGTCAAGGGCCAGTCCTACATCAACGCTCGTACCGGCAAGTCCGTTCGCTTCGGCCGTCTGGTGCGCATGCACGCTAACGAACGTGAAGACATCGATATCGCCGAAGCTGGCGATATCGTGGCCCTCGTCGGTGTGGACTGCGCGTCCGGTGACACATTCACCGCGGACGGTTTGTCTGTGTCGCTGGAAAATATCTTCGTGGCGAACGCGGTGATTCGGTTGTCCATCGAACCGAAAAAACGCGACGACGCCGATAAGCTCAGCAAGGCACTGGAGCGTTTCCGTCGCGAAGACCCGACGTTCCGCGTGATGACCGACGAAGAAACCGGCCAGACCCTCATCGCCGGTATGGGTCAGCTGCACCTCGAAATTTACGTCGAACGTATCAAACGTGAATACAAGTGCGAATGCGTGGTGGGTGAACCACGCGTGGCCTACCGCGAATGCCCGACCAAGGCCGTCGAGTTCGACTACAAGCACAAGAAGCAGTCGGGGGGTTCAGGTCAGTACGCTCACGTGAAGGGGATTCTCGAGCCACTGCCGGAAAACTCCGAGGTTTCTTACGAGTTTGCGGACGAAGTCACCGGCGGACGTATTCCTCGTGAATACATCTCTCCCTGCGATGACGGCTTCGAAGAAGGTCTCAAAAAGGGACCACTCGGCGAGTACGAAGTGGTGAACGTCAAAATGCGTCTCCAGGACGGAAGCTACCACGACGTCGACTCGTCAGAAATGGCCTTCAAGATCTGTGCACTCGGCTGTATGCGGGAAACCCTGAAAAAGGCAGATGTCGCCCTTCAGGAACCGTTCATGAAGCTGGAAATCGAAGTTCCCGACGAATTCCAGGGCCAGATCACCGGACACCTCTCCAGCAAACGTGGACTCGTGACCGGCTCCGAAGTGAACGGCGGTATCTGCGTGATTAACGCAGAAGCACCGCTGTCCAGCATGTTCGACTACGCCAACGAACTGCGATCCATGACTCAGGGTAAAGGGACCTTCACGATGGAGTTCCTGGCCTACCGTCAGGTACCTCGTGGTCTCCAGGCAGAAATCCTCGAAAAGCGTCGCAAGGAAAAAGAAGCCAAAGCGGCCATGAAGTAATCCCCAATGGTCGGGGTGATCCCGGCCAGTCGGTGATGCTGCGGATTCCAGAGAGCTCAGCCCCATGGCTGGGCTCTCTTGTTGCGCAGACCTTCAGTGATGCCAATCCCGACACCGCGTTGGTGCGGAAACCTCGACACAACAGCCCTGCCCTTCGACTTCACAGGCCCTTCTGCAGGAGTGTTTCAAGATGCCTGATCAATTCCTGAAAGATCTGCTTTCGACACCCGGGACCTCCGGGGGGGAGCAACAGATTCAGCAGGTCGTCCGCAGTTTCGCTCAGCAGTTTGCGGCCGACGTCACGACCGATGTGCATGGTAACGTGTCTGCCACTGTGAACCCTGCCGGGCAAAAGACGATTCTGCTCGACGCTCACTGTGATCAGATTGGCCTGATCGTGCGCCATATCGACTCGCTGGGTTTCATTCGAGTGAATCCGGTCGGGGGCTGGGATCTGCAGATTCTGCTTGGGCAACGCATGCTGGTGCACACCGCGTCCGGGCCGATCCCGGGAGTGATTGCACGCAAACCGATTCACCTGCTGGATCCGGACGAACGCAAGACCGTCCCCAAAATGAAGGAACTCTGGATTGATATCGGGTCCGCCTCCGAAGCAGAGACAAGGACGCTCGTTCGGGTCGGCGACCTCGTGACTCCGGAACCCTGCCTGCGAGAATTGCGCAACGGTCGGATTTCCGGCGTGGCGATGGATGACAGGGCCGGGCTCTGGGTGATCATGAATGCTCTGAAGCAGGTGGCTGCCGCACAGCCCACCGTTCGAGTGGTCGCGGTGTCAGCCGTTCAGGAAGAAATCGGACTTCGGGGCGCGACCACGAGTGCCCACCGAGTGGCTCCGGACATCGCGATCGCGGTGGATGTGACCCATGCGACAGACTGCCCGGGAATCGATCAGAACGAATTCGGACGAATCGAGATCGGGAAAGGGCCGGTGATTGTTCGCGGACCGAATGCCAATCCTCGTGTCGTGGAGCTGCTGTTGTCTCAGGCGGATGCGCAGTCGATACCTGTGCAGATCAATGCACTGGGATATCCAGCCAGCAATGACGGGGCGGCAATTCAGGTGGCTGGCGACGGGTGTGCTACTGGGCTGGTAACGATCCCCAATCGTTATATGCACAGTCCCGTGGAACTCGTGGCTGAATCAGATCTGCGCCATGCCGCTGACCTGATCGCGGCATTTTGTCTTGCCGTAAGTCCGGAGATGTCTTTCATACCCTGAATCGGGGACTTAGTCGGGGCGGCCTTCGCAGAACCTCGTGCGGTGGCCTGCTGGCTATTGAGCGGGTTCCAGAGTGGCTCTGGCTGGCTTTATTCCAGCTGGGGTGAATGGTGAGTTCTGGCGGAGCGTCGCGGCGGATTCGCTATTGCGCCTGATGGGTTATCGAGTCTGATCCAAAGCAGCGTATTGGCTGTCCGGGACAGCCAACACCGCCCGCACTTCATGCTATCCAAGGCACGCGTTTTCATTTGGTGAAGGACTTCAGAACCATGGTACGGCTGGATCGGATTTATACCGGGGGTGGGGACACGGGAGAAACCAGTCTGGGCGATGGTCTCCGGGTGTCGAAGCTGCATCCACGGATTATTGCCGGCGGGGCCATCGATGAACTGAATTGTGCCCTCGGTACGGCTCTGGCGGCCAATCCCCCGGAGACGCTGCAGTCGCTGATTCCGGCACTGCAGCAGTTCCTGTTTGATCTGGGGGCGGACATTTGTGTACCGCTGCCGGTTGACGACAAGCCGGACCTGCTGCCTCGACGGATCGATGGCCACCATGTCACGCAGCTGGAGGGCCTGATTGACCGATACAATTCCGAGCTGACGGCCCTGAACAGTTTTATTCTTCCGGGTGGCACGCCGTCCGCGGCGGCACTGCACCTGTCGCGCAGCATTTGCCGCCGGGCTGAACTGGAAGTGCTGCGGCTGGCCTCCAGCGAGCCGTTGAACCCCGCGATTCTGATTGCCCTGAATCGACTTTCGGATCTGCTGTTTGTTCTGGCCCGGGTCGCCAACGACAATGGCCGTGGCGACATCCTGTGGCGGGCCGGTTCCGGGCTGGATCAGGTCTGACAGGTGGTATTTCAACCGCCAGTGGATTTCAGCTTCTGGCTGGTGCCTGTCGTAGCCGCGCGATAAATGGCGAGAATGATTTCGACACTTTTTCGGCCTTCGGCACCGTCCACCTTTGGACGTCGTCCTTCAGCGATCGCATCCACAAAGTCCTGCAGCTGCAATTGATGACCGACAAAGCTGATGGCCTTGGGATCTGCAGCACCGCCTGAGGTGGCTGAGCCTCCACCCAGTCGCTGCAGCAGTTCTGCGTCCTCGGGCTGCGGTTCGGCAAATTCCCAGCGCAGGATGGAGTCCTGCTCAATGATGGCGGTACCTCGGCTACCGTGAATTTCCGTACGTTTCAGCAGCCCCGGCCATGCGGCCGTCGTGGCTTCCATCACGCCGATGGCACCGTTGGCAAACTTCAGGCAGGCAACACCGACGTCTTCGACCTCGATACGATCATGAGCCAGTGTCCCAGTGAAGCCCGTGATTTCACTGACGTCACCCATCAGCCATGACAGCAGGTCCACGTTGTGAATGGCCTGGTTCATGAAGGCGCCGCCGCCGTCCAGAGCCCATGTGCCGCGCCAGCCACCACCGTCGTAATACTCCTGCGTTCGCCACCACTTCACATAGGTGTCGCCCAGAGTCAGGCGTCCGAAACGTCCGCTGTCGATGGCCTGTTTGAGAGCCAGATTGGCGGGACTGAAGCGCGAAGGGAAAATGGTGCAGAGTCGAACACCGGCATCGTTGCAGGCCTGAATGATCTCGTCGCAGCGTTCGAGCGTAATTTCGAGTGGCTTTTCCACGACGACGTGCTTGCCGGCACGAGCTGCGGCGATGGCTGGATCCCGATGAGCGCCACTGGGCGTGCAGATGGTGACGATCTGCACATCCGGGTCAGCCAGGAGTTGGTCCAGCGAGTCGCAGGCCCGACACCCATACTCGGCGGCAAACGCCTGCGCTTTGGACAGGTTCTGGTTAAAGCAGGCCACTATCCGGCCATTTGGCATCGCCTGAATTGCCTTGGCATGGAAGTGGGCGATCATCCCTGTTCCGACAATTGCAAAACCAGCAGTCATGGAGGTGTCCTGATGTCAGCGAAGCAGACTGCTGATGGCAGCAGTTGATGCAGATTGCAGTGGCCGACAGGTCGGGCCACCCGGATTGGTCCGTCTTTTATCGTAAGTCCGGATGAACGCAAGCGGCATCAGTCCGGAATCGCAGGGGTAGCCACCTCACAGAGCCTTGTGTGTCCTGCCGACGCCAGGCCGACGGGACAGGCTGAAGAATCAATGCAGATGCGCTGGTTCCAGAAATGTGATGCCGTAGGCCAGCATGATTCCGGCCAGCAATGCCGCCGTCAGTTGGAGGCGATTGTGAGCGTGAAATTCCATTTCGGGCAACAGATCACTGAGTGCAATGCACAGAAAGATTCCCGCGGAAAAGGCGAGAGCCGCGTCGATGATGATCTGTTGCAGACCGTCCAGTTGTTGTACGCCGAGGCTGAACAGTATCGCACCGATCGGGCACATAGCTGCAAAACCGAGATTCACTCGAAACCGTGCCCGGGAACTCCAGCCGCCTGCCGTCATGAGCGACGTGATGGAAACTGCGTCGAGCGGCTTGTGCAGCAGAATTGCGAGAAAGGTACCGAAACCGAACAGGGAAATGTTTCCTGGTCGTCCGGCTTCGGCGTTGACACTGGCGGCCAGCGCCATGCCGTCCAGCAGGGTGTGCAGTGACAATCCGATTGTGATTCCCATCCAGCTGAGTTCGTGGGCGTGATGGCAATGCGGAGATGTGGACGGCACAGAAAGCGGTGCCCCGTGATGTTCGCAGGCATGGTTGTGATCGTGGTCGTGATCGTGGTCATGGTCATGAGCCGGCAGTGCGGTCAGTTGAGGCAGCAGGTGCCGATGGTCAGCGCAGGGGTCTTCTTTTTCTGTGGAGATTTCGAGAGGGCCATGGTGATGAAAATGAAAGCAGCGAATCAGCAGGAACATGGCCAGAATGCCGGCCATCATCCACCACGCCGCATCGTTGGGGGACTGCGAACCGTGAAGTGAATGCGGCAGTAGGTGAAAAACGGCAATGCCCAGCATCAGACCGCCCACGAAGCTGGTGACCGTCTGCGTTGCGGTGTGAGTGAGCGAAAAGACCGATGGCAGCCAGCCACCGGTCAGCGAAGCCAGAACGATCGCACTGCAGTAACCTGCCAGCAGGATGCCGGACGCGTACAGAGACTGTCGAGCTGGCATTGCCTGCTGGATTGGGGCCGGCTGTGTTGGTAGTCCCTGCAGGGAATTCGCCGAGCTCGCCGACTGACTGGCGAACATCGGCGACATCAGTAACAGGCCGATCAGCAGGCAACAGGCCATGCGGCCGATGAACAGCCCTGCAGTACGGGCAACCAGGACAGAGTTCATGCAGATTCCAGCGCGTTGGGGAAACCCACATCGCGTTTGTGTGACAGAGTGCGAGAATTCGCCGGCCGCCTTCAGTCGGAACGCACCGCCGAAGTCGGAAACGGACCACGAATCACCGGGAAGTCTACGCCAAACCCCCGTCTGAATGCAGCTGTCAGCAGCCTTCCACCGCGGAATTTACGAGTGAATTTTCCTCGGCATGCCTGCAGCATGGAATGACGCACGGATGTTTGTATGCTGTACAAACTTTCCCCCGGGATCAACGCCTCATCGGGACCTCTGACTGTCACTGCCCCGCCCTGCGAAAACCTCCCGTGGCCGTGGCTGGTGAGAAGTCCGTACCACCGGCGTTCATCCGCGGACCTGACCTGCTCAAGGCCCTCGCCACCAGGCTTCTTCACTATGCCAACCGAATCCCAATCCTCTTCATCCGGGCAGTACATTGATCGCCGCACGGCTGCAGAAATCGCCGCGCCGCCGGTGGCCCCGCTGCAGATCCTGCGGCACATTGGTCCCGGGCTGATTATCGCCGCAAATATTGTCGGCTCCGGCGAATTGATCATGACCACCAAGACGGGAGCTCAGGCCGGCATCGCCCTGCTCTGGCTGATTCTTCTCGGATGCGTTGTCAAGGTGTTTGTGCAACTCGAGTTCGGTCGGTTTGCCATCAGTCATGGAGAAACCACCCTCACGTCTCTCAACCGAGTTCCGGGTCCCCGTTTCTTCGGTATCAACTGGATTGTAGCCTTCTGGGTCATCATGATCTCAACGTCAACCGCGCAGCTGGGGGGCATCGCTGGTGGGGTCGGACAATCCCTGTCGCTGACTCTGCCATTAACCGGGGACTACGCCGAAGCAACTCGATGCCCGTCGGAAAAGGAAGTGCGGGAATGGGCCGCATGGTCCCGGACCAAATCCGCGTCAGAACCATCCGCCGCCACGACATCTGTGGTGCCGGACACGGACAAGCAGGAACGCGTGATGTCCCGAATTCAGCAGGAACTGGAGGCTCTGGGGGAACGGGGGCAGAAAATTCGAGAGCTGGCCCTTGCCGACAAACCGCTGGTCAGCGATGTAGGCGTCAGTCTCGTGGATCCGCCGACTCGTGACGATCGCATCTGGGCTGTGCTTCTGGGGGGACTGACATCTGTCGTGCTGTATGTGGGACGCTACAAACTTGTTGAGGTGTTCTCGGTGGCCCTTGTGGTGGCATTCACCTTCATCACCATTGGCAACGTGCTTGCCCTGCAGCAAACCTCCTACGGGCTCTCGACCGCGGACTTCCTGCAGGGGCTCAGCTTTGGTCTGCCACCCGGTGACGCCGCTCTGATCACCGCGCTGGCCACTTTTGGAATCATTGGTGTCGGGGCCACAGAACTGATCAGCTATCCCTATTGGTGTATTGAGAAGGGATACGCAAAGTCTGCCGGGCCGCGTGAAGATTCAGCCGCGTGGCTGCAGCGAGCCCAGGGCTGGTTCGGAGTCATGAAATGGGATGCGTTCGCCTCAATGCTTGTTTATACACTCGCGACAGCCGCATTTTACCTGATGGGGGTGTGCGTCCTGCACTCTGAGGGCAGAGATCCGGAAGGCATGCGGATGGTCAGCACACTGTCCCGCAGTTATGTGCCGATTTTCGGCGAATATGCTCGCTGGTTATTTCTCTCCGGAGCATTTGCGGTGTTGTATTCCACCTTCCTTGTGGCCAATGCCGGCAATGCCCGCATGATTGCCGACTTTTTCGGTGTGGTCGGGCTGACCTCGGCAGATCACGAAGGGGAGACTCGCCGGCGACTGGTGCAGTGGATTTCCACACTGCTGCCGCTGGTCTGTGTGGTGGCGTTTATTGCCTTTCCCGAGCCTGTCAAACTGATCAAAATCGCAGGATTGACTCAGGCATTGATGCTGCCGATGCTCGGTTATGCGGCCATTTATTTCCGTCGGCATGTGACGGATCCGCGGATGCGCCCTGGTCGCCTCTGGGACTTCGCCCTTGGCATATCCACCGTCGCCTTGCTGATCGCTGCAACATGGGGTGCCTGGAAATCCGCCATGGACCTCCTTCCCAAATAAGTACCTACAGGTGGAGATTCCCCGCCACCCGATACGCCAGCAGGAAAACGTTCAGAGACCTGCAGAATATACCGTTTCGAAAAGGAAAATAGTTTAAAACGTTCATGTTCCAGGGAGGGTAATCGAGATACCCAGAAATGTCCTTGATAGAGAACCCCCGAATTCCTGATATTGAAAACAGGTAGAAGGCACTCCGGGGATCGTACTCATCCCCGAACGACGCGACTGTTTGCAAGGATCGGTCGATGAGTCTCAAGGTTCGCTTTCGTGGCAGGATTGATGATCTCAGGCTCATTCGAGACTTCGAAGATCGCATCCTCAAGCTGGCATCGGCCTTTGGCAGTCGCGTGTCTCTCTGGCGAAGTTCGTCGGACACGGCGGGATGTCGTTTGATTCGAGGCCTCTTACTTCATCTCAGCCCGGGGCAGTCACCAGTCAGTCTCCTGCTGAACCACGCAGGACAATTGATTGCCTCCACGGAACTGAACACGCCTGCGGAGGTCTGCCCGCAATGGCCCCGCTGGTGCACCGTACACACAGCGTCCAGTGGCGTGGATGGGCACGCTGCAGTGGTCGAACTGCTGTCGCTGATGAAGGCACAATGGTTTTCCGACCTGCAGGTTCTTGATCTTTCCGGGTACTGGGAGCATCGGGATCGTCTGCAGCTGGACTCTCATCTGTTGCAACGTGTGCAAACGAGGTTGCCCCTTCCTCGACTCGCGTTGCCGGGACGTCCGGATGCCGTCGATTATCCGGTGGCTCTGGAATCTGCCCGTCAGGCTGTCGGCGTCTTCTCGGCCCTCGTGGAACATGTCGGGCGTCCGATCGGACCGGGCCAGCACCTGGTGTCGCCTTTTCGGGATGTCGGGCGGATGTCCTTTGCTGATCGGGTTCGGGACGCTGAAGAGCTGCTGCTTCAGCAACGCATTGAAGAAGATCAGTTGCTGAGAGCGACGGCCGAGGCAATCGCCAGTGGTTTGCACGGCGATGATCCAGCCTCGACCAATGCTGACGATGCCACATCAGCGCAGAGCGCGGAACAGCGTCGACAGAATGATACCGCGTGGAACGAAGACACTGCCGCCGGCGACACCGGCGAGTGTCCAGCGAGTCTACCGTTCAACGACGGCGAGCCCCTGCATGGTCGTGCTGATTCAAGTCACGTAAAGTCAGCAGACGATGAGGCACCTGGGTCAGTAGGAACAGACACCCCCCTGCAGGAAGAAGCACTGGCCCTGTCGATGGATGCGCTGCAGTCACTCAGGTCGGAATTGTGTCTCCATGGATTTTCAACAGTGTTGCAGACCGCATTACTGGATCTGGTGGGGAGCCTTGGAAGAGGTGAGCCGATTGCACGGGGTCAGGCCCGTGACGGTCGCGAACTCTGTGATGCTATCGTTCACTTGAGACAATCACTTCGGGCCACCTGCTTCGCAGAAGGTGCTGTTTCCGGCTTGTTTGGAGAAGGACAAATCAGCCTCGTCACCGCGGCCCGCTGGCTTTCCCGGCTGCAGCGAATCTACCACGAAACGCAGCGACTACTGACACGAGCCTGGTCCCGAGGCCGCCGTGCCGCCTGATCGCAAACGCTGAAGACTTCAGGTCACCTCGGGCGCAATTGGCTGAGACGCAATCGCTGCTGCACTACAACGGTTCCACGCTCATCACAAATCTGCAGACGAATGACCGGATCTGCTTCCGCCCAGTCCACCAGTATGTTGCCATAGTTCGTGTCAAAATAAGTCAGCCCGATCCGGTACGGGTTGATCTCATTGGCAAATCGAGTCCCCGCTCCCGTGCGATTGCCACTGGGTTGGTTCAGGCTGCTGCTGGTGACTTCAAACAGGGGATAACCAATGCCCTGGTCGGAGCCACCGTCCAACGCGGCCAGCTCCGCCAGATGTCGGTCGCCACTAATCAGCACCACACCATTGGCGGCTGTTGTCCGCAGCAGTGTCAGCAGCCGCTGGCGTTCCTGCGGAAAGTTGCCCCACATCTCCCAGCCATGCTGATCAGAAAGCACCTGAAAACTGGATCCAATCACCCGCAATTCCGCCGGAACCCGCAATTGTTCCTCCAGCCACTTCCATTGCGTTTCGCCCAGAATTGTTACCCCCGCGTCCGTATTGGGGATGTACTTTCCACGATATCCCTCGCCCGGTTCGCGGACGGCAAAACCCTGCTTCAGCGGACTGCGAAAATAACGTGTGTCCAGCAGAATCACCTGAATCCGCTGCCCCGGGGGGCCATACACATGAGACCAGTAAATCCCTTCCTGCTGTCGCCGCGGATCGTCCACCGCTACCTCAAGAAAATCCAGAAACACCTGCTGCGACTCGCGTCGCATGCGATAGCTCGCGCCCCCATCGTCCTGACCGTAGTCGTGATCATCCCATGTGGCCACGATCGAGCAATCGCGTCGCAGGGCTGCAAATCCCGGCTGGTCCCGCAACTGACGGTACTTTCCTCGAAGGACATCCATGTCGTCCGTATCGCCATAGATGTTGTCCCCCAGCAGGATCATTAACTCCGGACGACCCTGGCGAATCGCCTCCCAGATGGGCTGAGGCTGGTCCTGCTTTGCACAGGATCCAAAGGCAATTCTGCTCAGCACGGGTTCATCACCCCGCAGCGCCGGGCACACGAGAAGCAGACAAACACACGCGAGGGCTGTGACAGCGCCAAACCCGATCTGAAACTGCCGCTTTCCACTGACATTGCTGCTCATCGCGCTGTCTGACCTTTCTGATTCCGTTTTTGAACCACGCTCACAATCCGCCGGTCACCGGCAGTGACTTTTCAGCCGATCTGAACTGTGAAACAATACACAACACGGGCAGCAGCTTCAGGGTCGCCTCAGTGAACGGCCGCCGCACTCCCTTTCGGATCTTCGCACTCGTTCTGAAAAATACAATGGTGAACACCGCCGGGCCGTCTCGCCTTCTGCTGGCAATTGAATCTTCCTGTGATGAAACCGCGGCAGCTGTCGTTCGTGAGGACGGTTGTGTCCTGTCCAGCATCGTGGCGTCCCAGCACGAGTTTCATCTGGAATGGGGCGGAGTTGTCCCTGAAATCGCTTCACGCGCCCACGTGCAACGCATCCTGCCGGTGATTCAGGCCGCTCTCAAGGCCGCTGGCTGCACCACCGCACAACTTGCGGCCGTCGCTGTGACCACCGAACCCGGCCTGGTGGGCTCGCTGCTGGTCGGTCTGACTGCCGCAAAAACCATCGCCATGGGACTCAGTATTCCACTGGTGACCGTCAATCATGTCGAAGCCCATATCTATGCCTGCGGAATGGGACGCCCGGATTCCATCTACCCGTGTGTCGGTTTTGTTGTCAGCGGTGGTCATACCAATCTCTATGACTGCCGTTCTGCCTCCGAGTGTCAGCTCATCGGTGGAACCACGGATGACGCCGCAGGAGAAGCTTTCGATAAGGTGGCCCGGATTCTCGGTCTGCCCTATCCCGGTGGTCCGTCCGTCCAGAAAGCGGCCCTCGCAGGCGATCCCCGGCGTTTCAAAATGCCCCGCCCGCTGCTCAAGAGTGGTCGTCTCGATTTCAGCTTTTCAGGCTTGAAAACTGCCGTCCTCTACGCGGCTCGCGGCGTGCCCGGACCCGCTCAACTGACCGAAACGCCACCGGATCGCGTGGCCGACCTTGCCGCCGCGTTTCAGGCCGCCGCCGTGGAAGTCCTCGTCGAAAAATGCCGCCTCGCCCTGCAGCAACTGCAGTACAAGCGACTGTGCGTCGGGGGCGGCGTTGCCGCCAATCAGGCTTTCAGAAACCAACTGACGGCCATGGCCACTCGACTGAAAATTGATCTGCAGATCGCGCCCATGGAACTCTGCACCGACAACGCAGCGATGGCGGCGATTGCGTGGGAGCATCTTGCCGCCGGTCGCATCGCCAGCCTCGATGCTGATGTCCTGCCCGGCCTCGTGCGACACGACTTTCGAAACCAGAAGACCTGAAGGCGCGGTGCCCAGCAATCAGCAATCAGCGAATAGTGCTACCCGGGCTGCGGGCTTGCACGGTTTTCCGTCGCAGAAACTCCAGAGTCCTCTGCATGTCGTCCGGAAGCGGCGCTTCAAACTGCATTTCAGCCCCGGAAATCGGATGACGAATGGTCAACCGAAAGGCATGCAACGCCTGTCTGGCAATCAGTACCTGGTCAGCGGCCTCAGGCAGGCCCGGGACAATGTCCGACGCCTTCAGCTCCCCCGTCCCGATATACAGCCGATCGGCGACTATGGGGGTCGCTATGTGCTGCATGTGGACGCGCAGCTGATGAGTCCGACCGGTCCGCGGATGCAGCTCCATAAAGGCATACCGCCCGAAATTCTCCGCAGTGCGATAAAAAGTCACTGCCTCACGCGCGTTACCGCCTTCCGGGCAGACAATCATCTTCTCCCGAATTCGCGGGTGCGTGGTCATGAAGGTCCGAATGAAGTCGGAATTCAGCTCCGGTACCCCGCGCACGATCGCCCGATACTCCTTGCGAACCTCACGCTTTTCAAACTGGGCGGCCAGTTTCTGATGAACCTGATTGTCTTTCGCGACCAGAATCACACCCGTTGTGTCCCGGTCCAGGCGATGCACAATCCCCGGACGATGCCGCCCTGCCACGTCACTCAACTGATTGAAATGAAACTGCAGGGCCGCTGCCAGAGTGCCTCGGGAACTTCCACGTCCCGGATGCACCACCATGCCGGCTGCTTTGTTCACGACAACCAGCGCATCGTCTTCGTAAACAATGCTGAGCGGCAGGTCTTCCGGTTCAATCCCCGGTCGTTCCGCATCGGTCAATGTGACGCTCAGCCGATCATTCACACGCAGGCGTCGGGAAACGCGGGGAACCAATCCATTCAGTCGCACCCCGCCACTCTCAATAATTCGCTGCAGCTGCGAACGACTGTGGTTCGGGAACAGACGACTGAGATAATGATCCAGCCTCCAGCCGTGCGCACGTGATTCAACAGTGATGTCCACGGGCTCGGTCGATGCCAAACCCGTGTCCATTGCCATCTCACCGGAATCTTCGTCAGGCAAGTCGTCGCATTCCGGTTCGTCCGGGATCATTCGCCCGACTTCTCCGGAGCTGCTGGCTGCTCAGGCTGCGGTGCAGCTGGAGCCGGTTCTGCCGGAGCCGGTTCCGGCGGAGCCGGTTCCGGCGATGCCGGCTGCTCTGGTTGCGGTGCAGCCGGAGCAGGTTCCGGAGTTGCCGGCTGCTCAGGTTGTGGTGCAGCCGGAGCGGTTTCCGGAGTTGCCGGTTGCTCAGGCTGCGGTTCAGCCGGAGCCGTTTCCGGGGTGGTCGTGCTTGACTCCGCTCCCGGGGCAGGAGTTTCCGTGGCAGCTGGTGCTTGTGCTGGTTTCAACAGGTCTTCGATGTTTGGAATTCCGGGAACAGCGCCGGGGCCGTCCTGCGGCAGTCCGACATCTTCGCCCGGTTTGGGGTCCTGTTGCTGGAACCAGGCGTAGAAGTCCCGAACTTCCTGAGTTTCCAGTTTCTTCTTGCGGGACTCGGCCAGTTCAGAAAACATCTTCGACGCGGGGAAGGACGTCAGCACGCGATCCCACGCTTCGGCGGCCGCCTTGACGGTTTCGTCTTTGCCATCACAGCGTGCCTCGGTGATCCGAGCCAGCCCGACCAGAACCTTCAGACGCACTTCATCGCTGACATCGCGGCTGTCGTCCAGCTTTCTGAAGGCCTTTTCAGCCTTGTCCAGTCCTTCCAGCCCCAGCTTGCGATTGGTGAACAGATTGCTGAGTGCCTCGCGCAGAATTAATTCCCCTTCGCGCAGACGGGCGAAGTCTCCAATTGGAGTTCCAGCGGCGTTGTCAGCGAGTTCCGCAAATTCTTCCGGCGTGCTGGCCGCCAGCAATGCCTGCGACTCTGGCGCCGTGGCTGGAGGCTGACGAGAAACGTACACATAGATCGCTGCCGCTGCCACCACAGCCGCCAGTGCATAAATCAATGAGGTCCCGTACTTCTGCAGGAGCGGACGCGAGTCTCGCAGGACTTTGGCGAGAAGCACTTCATCTTCCTGGTGAACGTATTGCGGCTCCGACATTGTCGGTACTTTCCAGAGAAACTGACGAAAATATGGTGACTACAGAAACGGGCAGTATAGAAAGCCGGGCGAAAGCTGGTCAAGCTGTGACCAAAGTGAGGAAAATTCGCTCTCTACCCGGGAGTCGCTGCGGTTTTCTGCCCGGTGCACGGGCAGATCACGTCAGCCCAGCCCGGAATCTATTCCACATACACAAACTCATTCATACTCAGCAGCGTCTGACACAGATCACTCAGCGATTGCTGAGTCCCTGCGGGACTTTGTCGATTCGGATCGGCCGCCTGTTCCTCCAGAAACTTCAACGCCATCGATGTTTCATTTTCTGCGGGTGGTCGTCCAAACGCCAGCTGCCACGCGTCGTTGATCGCCTGCTCGACGTTTCTACCCGGCAGTCGCGCGGCAAAGGCTTCGGCGTAACTGCGTCCCTGCGGGCTGTTCATGAACATCAGCGCCTGCGGTGCGATTGTGGTGACCGGCCGCTGCCCAATACTGACGAGGTGCTCGGGCCAGTCAAACAACATCATAACAGGAATCAGCTGACTGCGTTTGATGAAGAAATAAACGCTGCGACGCTTCATGTTCTGGTCCAGTGTGCCCGGGCCAAACGGGGTCAGGTTCAGTTGCCCGGAAACAGACAGCATCGAATCCCGGATGGCTTCCGCTTCCAGACGCTTCGGGGCTCGACGCCAGAGCAGCATGTTCTCGCGATCAATGGCCGCCCGTGCCTCATCGAACGCCCCATCCTGCATCCATACCTGACTGCTCATGATCAGCTTGTGCATGCGTTTCAGCTTCCAGCCGCCCGACACAAGTTCTGACGCCAGCCATTCCAGCAGTTCCGGATGGCTTGGCCGCTCTCCGGAAATTCCAAAGTCGTTGGGGGTCGCGACAATGCCGCGTCCAAAGTGATGCTGCCACAGTCGGTTGGCCATGACGCGGGCCGCCAGACTGCCAGCGCCGCGGTCGGTATCGGTGATCCAGTGGGCCATGCTCGCCCGGCGAAAACTGGTGCGAGTCCAGCCGGTTGGGATCGATGGACGCCATTGTGCGGGATCAGCCCCGGTGGGATTCAGGACCTGTAGAAAACCGGCCTGCACCTGTTCCTGCTTCTGATGTACATCGCCACGCTTCAGAAGGTACGTGTCCGGATAAAAGTGCGGGAATCCCCGATCGTCCGCATGATGACTCAGATGCGGCAACCCTTCACTGGTGACCATGACAGTGGTCATTTCCAGGCCGGCCCCCTGCTGTTCATGGGCGGTCAATGCCTTCTGCAGTTCCTGCATGCGAGGATCCTGGCCGGCAAACCATTCGAGGGCGACCTTCCAGTCGTCGCTGGTTCTGTCCGCCGATTGTCGAACGGCCTGCAGGGCCTTGACGATTCGGCTGTCCGGCCCGGTCACACCAACTTCGGCCACAGCGTCCGCGCGATCTGTAAACGACAGGCGGAATCGCCCAAGTGTGTGTTGAGGATTCGGATGGTTCAGCGTCAGCGTGATGATCCAACGGGATGTCCCCGTCAGGGCCTGAGGTGTCTGGAGATCAAAGACGGCCGCCTGATCCTTCCCAATGCCGCCGGCATCCACGGCCCAGCCGGAAATCGGATCCGCGTCGATCGACGCTGCGACGGAAAGTGTGTCCGCGTTCTGCTGATGCGTGGTTCGCGCCTGCTTCCATGCCAACGGCTCCGCAGCACCTTCCGTTTCAGTCGCTCGCTGCAGTCGAATATCCCCCAGAGCAAAATTGCCGTTCGGTGCCCTGCCCGGCCCATTCTGTGGCAGACTGGCGTGCGTCAGTGCTTCCAGTCGCAGTGCCGCCACGTTCGGACGACGAGATTCCACTTCCAGCGTGATCACTTCTCGACCCGGAGCCGCACCAGTGCTCAGAACGGAGCCATCCGGCTGCGTCTCGAAGGTGGTTCCTGCGGACGATTTGACCGACACCACATGCAGGGGTTCCCACGGGCCGGTCGTATCCGCTTCCGGATGGTCTTTCAGCCACTGTTCCAGTTGACCCGGCAGAGTCTGCTGCTGATAGGTGGCCACCTCGCTGCGAAGTTCTGCCAGTCGCTTTTCAAACTCTTCCCGGCGACGCGCGTTGATTGCCGGGGCGAGATCCAGACGCGTTTCCGAACGAATCGCCGTGGAAAACGTGGCCGCCATCGAATAGTAGTCGCGGGCCGGAATCGGATCGAACTTGTGGTCATGACATCGCGCACATCCGACAGATAACCCCAGAAACGAAACGCCCGTGGTCATCACCATGTCGTCCAGCTCGTCATAACGCGCTGATTCGAACTCCGCTTCGGTCAACTGAGTCGGGAAGGCTCCGGCACCCAGAAATCCAGTGGCCATCATCGCCAGCGGATTTTCCGGAGCCAGCTCGTCACCCGCCAGCTGCCAGTGCACAAACTTGTCGTAGGGCAGGTCTTCATTCAGGGCCCTGATCAGAAAGTCTCGATAGTGGTAGGCATGCGGGCGGTCATAGTCCTGTTCGTAACCATGAGACTCAGCAAAGCGTGCCACATCCATCCAGTGCCGTGCCCAGCGCTCGCCGTACTGCGGCGAATCCAGCAGACGATCCAGTAGCCGAGACCAGGCATCCGGGGATTCGTCCTTCACAAACGCTTCCACGTCCGCTGGCGACGGCGGCAGGCCCGTCAGATCAAATGACGCGCGGCGAATCAGCACGCGCCGCGCCGCTTCACCGTTTGGCACCAGCCCCGCCGCTTCCTGCTTCGCCCGAATGAAGTGATCGATCGGTGTACGGCACCATTCCTGATCCGTGACCTCAGGAACGACCGGCGCCTGCAATGGCCGAAATGACCAGAAGTTGCGGTCGTCTTCCGTCACCTGCATTTCCACCGCAGGGCCCTCTTTCCCTTTGCCCATCGGCGCGTCGTACGGAGCCCCAAAGTCAATCCATTGCCCAATCGCCTGGATCTGCGCCTCGTCAAGCTTTGGCTCTTTCCAGGGCATATGAGGCTCTGCGTCGTGTGTGACGAGTGCCATCAGGTGGCTGTCTGCCGCCGTCCGTCCCACAAAGCCACTCTCCATCAGGGATTCCCTGGTTGAGAGATCAAAGTCACTCTTCACCGACTTACCGCCGTGACAATCCAGGCAGTGCTTCGTCAGAATCTCACGCACAGACCCTTTGAACAATGCCAGTCCACGCTTCGCTCGCTCCGGATGATCCGGAGGAACGCTGCCAGGCTCGTCCGCTGTCGCCATCCCCTGCAACAGCAGGGTCAATGTCAGGAGGCAGGCGGATGTCGTCGGTAGGGGCGTCAGAAAACGCATCTGCGAAACTCCCTGCAATCTTGCTCAGCCTGCTGGTCCTGCAGGCAGTCGGTCGGAATGATCTTGAATTTGCCAGTAAGCACTACGGATGACTCAGGAGCAATTTGGCCAACTCACCCTCGCGGCAGTCGGTGTCCCGTCAAACTACGGTCTCGCTCTGCAATCAGTCTACCAGTCTACCGCATTTGAGCGACCAACCCAAACAGGATTGCCCCACGAACCTGACTGTCCGGGAAAATTATGCCCTGCGACTTTTTGCCAAAATTCGGCGAAAGCAACGGCATTTTACTGGAAATCCTGCGATTCACTGACCCATCCTTGCCGGGCACGCTGGACACGCAGGACACGCACTGGTGGGCACGTTTTTCATAACGAATCCCCTGAACTTGCTGGCGGCAGCCTCTCTGACCTCCTCGCACCAGCCACGTCCAGTGCAGGCCCGGCCATCAGCTCGCAAAGTCCCACAGAGCGGACATGCCGTGTCGTTGGCTGAGTCACGGTTGTCCTGCTACGATAACGAACAGTTCCTGTGATCCTCGCAGAAGTCATCCAGCAGGATCGATCGGGGACCGTTTACTCAATCTGATGCTCCACCTGTGACAGCCGGGACAGATGTGCATTCTTCTCCCACTGGCAGGTTTTCGGAGTGAGTTTCTCAAGGCGAACCAGGCATGGCGTCGGCGTGGTCAAAACTCCGTGGTCACCAGGAACAGCGTGCACTGTTTGCGCGGTCACTCAGCCATGGACGGTTATCGCACGCCTACGTGCTCGCTGGTCCCGATGGCATCGGTAAACGCGTCTTCGCACGTCTGCTGGCACAGTCCATCTTCTGCCGGGAATGTCCACCCGGACAAATCGAGGCCTGCGGTGAATGCCGTGCCTGCCGCAGTTTCGAAGCCGGAACATGGCCTGATTACATCGAAGTTGGCCTGCCCGAAGGCAAGTCAGAAATTCCCATCTCGGCCATCGCCGGTTCCGCTGAGAAACGCGGGCGCGAAGGCTTATGTTTCGAACTGTCCATGGCCCCTCAGGCCTCTTCCCGACGCGTTGCCATCATCGATGATGCACATCGCATGAACGCAGAAGGAGCCAACGCCCTCCTGAAGACTCTCGAAGAACCCCCCGCCAGCGCGCTCATCCTCCTGATCTGCGACAGCGCAGACTCCCTGCTGCCAACGATCCGTTCCCGCTGTCAGACCATTCGCTTTTTTCCACTCACAGAAGCTGACGTGCGGCATGTGCTGCTGGACTCACAGACTGTGGAATCCCCCGATGACGCCCGTGTTGTGGCGGCCATGGCCGAAGGCAGTGTGACACTCGCTCAGCAACTGCTCAATCCGGACCTGCGCAAGCTCCGCGATGTCGTGGCTCGCGAATTCGCCCTGTTCGAAGCCATGAAGCCGCTGGACGTCTCCCGACAGATCGCAGAAGAACTGGAACGCATTTCCTCCGGGACCGAAGAACAGCGCCAAAATGCTCAATGGTTGCTGCGGTTTCTGGCCGAGGCCCTGAATCTGAAACTTCGAAAACTGATGGCCGGAGACTTTTCTGAACCCCTGCTGCAACGCTTCGGTGTTCGCTCTGGTGCCGATCTGCTCAGCACGCTGCTCGACAGAATTCTGGCGGCTGCCAATCAGATCGAAGCCAATTCTCCGGTCCGACTTGTCCTCGATGCCCTGTTCGATGAGCTGGCTCGCATGATGCGGCTGGGACCTGTGTCGGCACGCTGACCGACCTCGCTGCTCAGGCATGGAAAGCAGACGTCTGCGACCACTCACCGTGCACTGCCACGCCGCGACGTTCACATCTCAACGTTCCACCCGCAAATAAAACAGGCCCGATGAAACTCATCGGGCCTGCATTCTTTTTTTGCTCAGCATTCCTGTCCCGCCAGCATGGCAGGAACACATTCACCTGCGTGGACTAGTCCGGCAGTGAATTGCGGTCAATGCCGTACTTCTTCCAGAGCGTGTCTGTCCAGTCCGTCATTGCCGGTTGACCGACAATTGCGTTGGTCAGCTCTGCTACGTCCCCGCTTTGGAATCCAAACTGACGGCCCTCCTGCATAAACAACTGTCGCAGCACCTCTTCATTGGCAACGCGTTCCGAAATCTGAACCACGTAGTAGCTGCGCAGCTGATCGTCCGCCACAACACCTGTCTCGCCTGCCTGCAGATCTTCAAAGACAGATTTCATGAAACGATCGCCAACGGAACGCATAAATCCGCCGGCCTCATCGGCGTAGTTAATCGTTGACAGACGAATGGAGGGACGCTGATTGTTGAAGTTCATCCGCGCTGCCGCGTCCTGTTCCAGCCAGGAAAACAACTGAGTCTGACGGACAACAGCGGCCGCTCCTTCAGGCTTGCCCGTGACTGTCTGTCCGGCGACCAGTTCCGCCACTGGCTTCTGCTCCGCCTCCGGCTTGCTCAGGCCGTCCCGAATTACCGCAGCCAGTTCGTCTGCGCGTTTCTTCGCCAATTCGCCGGCCTTCTGACGCTTCAGTGTCAGGATGACTTCCTCACGAATACCAGGATCGTCCAGAGCCGGAACGTGGGTCGGTGAGAATTCCATAATCCACCACGCAAAGTGGCTCTCAGCCCCGTCAAGGCTCCCCATGTTCCGTACTGCTCGGTGACGTACATAAAGCTCTACATCTTCATACGGGTCTCGCTGAGGAAACGCGGAGAAGACCTGATCGACCACTGTTGTCCCGGTGTTCGAGTCCAGGGCCGAACCGACAGGAACCTTATCGTCGCTGCTCAATTCTGAGGCGGACAGCAGGCCCGTTTCCACAAAAGCAAGTCCGTGCTTCGTTCCGGCGGCCTTCATCCCGTCCAGCAGCGACTTTGCGGTGTCCTTCATCTGGCTGGCAAGTTCTTCAGACGAAATGTTCTGATTGCGGTCCACGATGGCTCGACGAGCCGCGGAACGCTGTTTTTCCAATGCCGCGAGGTCTTTCATCAGTGCGTCCATCTTTTCATCGACGGCAGCTCGAACCTTCTGCTCAAACAACTGATCCCGAATCTCCGTCCGAAGTTCGTCATCAAGCGGCAGGTATTCGACCGGCGGGATCACGAATGGAGCCGCGTCCTGACCCGGGGCAGCCGGAATCGTCAGAGGCTCTTCGCCAGCCGGCGTTGCGGCTGCTGGTTCAGCGGCGGGCGCTGTTTCAGTTGTCGCTGGCGGTGTCGCTGCTGCGTCGGCTGGAACAGGTTCTGTTGCGGCCGGTGCCGGCTGCTGAGCAGCGTCGGTGGCCGGTGCTGGTGCGTCAGTCGCTGGAGCAGGTGTTTCTGCAGCCGTAGCCGTGGCAGGCGCCGCCTGTTCGTCGCTGAACGGCAGGCAGTCATTCCCTGAGCCCGGTTCTGTCGCCGGAGCCTCCGGTGCTGGCTGTGGGGCTGCCGGTTCCGGAGTTGCCGGAGCAGGAGTCTCAGCCGGTGCAGGAGTCTCAGCCGGAGCAGGAGCCTCAGCCGGAGCCGGAGCCTCGGCGGGGGCGGCCGGGGCGTCGCCTGGCGCTGGGGCTTCCGGAGTGGCCGGTGCTGCCGGGGTGTCGCCCGGTTTCACGTCAGCGCCCGTTTCCGCAGGTGCAGCTGGTGTTGCTTCCGGAGCAGTTTCGCCGGCTGGTGTCGCCGGTGTTTCGGCAGGGGTTTCCGTTGGAGGTTCTGAAGGAGCGGCCGGCTTACGGTAGAACGTATCCTTCTTCTCGTTATAGAACGCTTCCACTTCAGCGTCGGTCGGTTGAGCCACAGTCGATTCGACAGACTTGTAGTCCAGCTCAAGGTAGGCCAGCGCGGCCTTATTGAACTGACGGAAGCCCATCGATCCCGGACCGTCCATTCCCGGAAACTTCTTTGAGTGCTGTGCAAAAGCAGCCTGAATCTCGGCATCCGTCGGGTCAGCAACTTCGCCCAGAAACGCATCCGCATCCAGGCGAATGGTGTTCATTCGCTGCTTCACCTGGGAACGACGGAATAAGTCGTAATAGAGCGCCGGATCCTGAGCGGACACGGACATTCCCGGTGCCAACTGAGTGTAGGCCATTCGCGCGGCGATCTCTTCCCGGAAGGCATCGAACAGCTGGTCCTCAGAAACAGGCAGACCACCCAGATTCAACCCCGTACGAATCTCTGCAAACATCTTTGCAGAAAGCCGGTCGTCTGTGGCCTGATTGATGTAGTCCGACACCATCTTGTCCGTGACGACGATCTGCAGTTCTTTTGCTTCAGCACGCAGCAGTTCGCCGAAAATCGCATCATCCTGAACAGTCGGGTAGTACCTGAACTGTGGAGCAAACTGTTCGGTGCCAGCGCCGTAAACTTTGCCAAAGGCCTGAGCCATGAAGGAGTTGGCTATGCTGCGTTGGGTGTACAGGTTGCGAATCCGCTCATCATCAAAGCCACCCAGTGTCGACGTTTGGTAAAAACCATCCGGTGAAGACACAAAGCCCGGCAGAATCCAGCCCAGCAGACCACCGCACAACGCACCGCCCAGTCCATACTGAATCCAGCGACCGCGGCTGATGCCGGCAAACGCCAGCACAATCCCCCCCAGCAACGCACCCAGCGTCACAAAGTGATTGGTCTGCTGAGTCATCATGTCGCTGATGGTGAAGGCCACCATCGACAGGATCACAATGCTGACCATCGTGACCTGCTGGTTACGCCGGAAAAACGTGAACGGTGAACTCATGGCGGAAACTCTTGCCGAACGTTGGATTTTGATCGCCCTCGCCGGACTGACTTGACAGAAGTCCGAACGATTATTTATCCCATCCCGCGAAACGAGTTCTCCGTCGGCTTTGGCAGTCTCGGTGATCGCGATCTGGAATTCTTCTCTGAGAAGAGCCGCCTGACGGCAGTTCCCCAGTTGCCCCGGTCGGGCAAAGTCGCGGATTTTAGCTGTCGTGAATACTCAGGCAAGGGCAACCAGGATTTGACTTTGTCTGGTTCTGCGGCAAGATGCTCAGGTTTCCGGTCTCAGGCCTGACAATCAGTCCGGATTGGGAAAACATGAAATTTCTCGGTAAAAACAGTGTTTTTCGGCCTGCTCAATCGCGTGTGAGGTCGAAGAAATGCGGCGTCCGGAATCCCGAGTAAGGTTCCTCATGCCCGTTTTCTCCGGGAAAATCTGTCCGGAAATCCTGGTTTTCCTGATTCGTTTCGTTTCAGGTCCCTGAATTCAACCCAAATTTTTTTACCCGCGTTGATACGGGTCACGACCCCGGCAACACGGTTTCTTCGGGATTCCTGTTTGTCCTCGCGGATTTCCAGATGTCCCTGATTTTCTCTGCGGGGGAACCGGAACTGTTCGTTCCAGTTCGCCCGCGCTCCGTTCCATCCCGTCACTGGCCCATTCTGATCATGAGCCTTCGGCGCGGATGTCCCGGCTGTCCCCGAAGCCCACGTGCTTTGTTGACAACCGAACATTCCCGTTCCTGATGAGCTCCCTTTTTCAAAAGTTATCCGTTCATGGCTCCGCTCAAAAAAGCGCTGGTTGTTGTTGAATCCCCCGCGAAGGCCAAAAAAATCGCCGGCTTTCTCGGAGATGATTACATTGTCAAAGCCAGCATGGGACACATTCGTGATCTCCCGTCCAGTGCCTCCGAAATTCCAGCCACTCTGAAAAAAGAGTCCTGGTCGACACTGGGCGTCAATGTCGACAGCGATTTCGATCCGCTCTATGTCGTCCCCACCGACAAAAAGAAACTCATCGCCGAACTGAAAGACTCACTGAAGAAAGTTCGCGAACTCGTCCTTGCAACTGACGAAGACCGCGAAGGAGAAAGCATCGGCTGGCACCTCGTGCAGGTGCTCAAGCCCTCCGTCCCCGTCAGCCGCATGACCTTTTCAGAAATCACCAAACCTGCCATTCAGGAGGCGATTCGCAACACCCGGCAACTCGATGAAAATCTCGTTCAGGCTCAGGAAACACGCCGCGTCGTAGACCGCCTTTACGGATACACGCTCAGCCCGCTGCTCTGGAAAAAAATCGCCCGCGGTCTGTCGGCCGGCCGAGTACAAAGTGTGGCCGTGCGCGTTCTCGTCGCCCGGGAAATCGAACGCATGAAGTTCCGCAGCGGAACCTTCTGGGACCTGAAGGCGAAGTTACAGGCCCGCACCGGCGCCCCGTTCGAAGCCGTGCTGCAGACACTGGGAAATCGTCGCATCGCGTCCGGTCGTGACTTCGATGAGCAGACCGGTCGCCTGAAAGCCGGCAGTGATGTGCTGCTGCTCTCCGAAGCCCAGGCTCGCGAAACTCTGCAGAAAATTCAGGAACGCCCCTGGACCGTCACGGCGATCGATCAGAAACAGCAGTCGCGTCGGCCCTATCCCCCGTTCACCACCAGCACACTCCAGCAGGAAGCCAACCGCAAACTCGGTATGTCGGCCCGACAAACCATGCAGGTCGCACAGCGCCTGTACGAAGAAGGCCATATCACCTACATGCGAACGGACAGCGTGAATCTCAGTGGCGAAGCCATCAATGCGTCCCGAGGTCGCGTGACGGATCTCTACGGCCGAGATTACCTCAGCCCCGAACCACGACAGTTCTCCACCAAAACCAAAGGCGCTCAGGAAGCTCACGAGGCCATTCGACCGGCCGGAACAGAAATGAAAACCGGCGACGAAATCGGCCTGTCAGGCATGGAGTTCAAGCTCTACCAGATGATCTGGAAGCGAACCATGGCCACCCAGATGGCCGATGCCCTGCTCCGCTTTGATACCGTGACCATCACCGTCGATGATGCCGAATTTCGGGCTTCAGGCAGAACCGTCGAATTCGCCGGATTCTTCAGGGCCTACGTCGAGGGATCCGATGATCCCGAAGCGGCCATCGAAGATCAGGATTCCACCCTGCCCCCCATGCAGGAAAACGATTCCCTCAAACTGCAGAATGCAGAAGCGGTCGCTCACGAAACCAAGCCGCCCGCCCGCTACACAGAAGCCACGCTCGTTCGCACTCTCGAGTCCGAAGGGATCGGCCGACCCAGTACCTATGCCAGCATCATCAGCACCATTCAGGATCGAGGCTACGTTCGCAAGAACGGCAATCAACTGGTGCCCACCTTCACCGCCATGGCGGTGACCAAACTTCTTGAAAACCACTTCCCCAGACTCGTCGATCTGGGCTTCACCGCCGGTATGGAACAGACGCTGGATGACATCGCCACCGGCTCCGCAGAACGCCTGCCCTACCTCAGAGAATTCTACAACGGCAACGAAGGTCTCGATGAGCAGGTGAAGAAACGCGAAGGCGAAATTGATCCCCGCGATGCCTGCACACTCTCCATCGATGGCCTGGATGCTTCCGTTCGTGTCGGTCGCTATGGCCCGTATTTCGAAAAGACCCGCGGTGAAGAAAAACTGACCGCGTCCATCCCCGACAGCATCGCCCCCAGCGAAATCAACAACGAAGTCGCCGATCGACTCATCGAGGAAAAAACGCGCGGCCCCCAGGCCATCGGTATGCATCCCGAAGAAGGTCTCGCGATTTACTCCATGCGAGGCCCGTTCGGGCCCTACCTGCAACTGGGAGAAGTCACCGAAGAAAATCAACGCCCCAAACGCTGCAGTATCCCGCTCTGCTTCGATCCCGCGTCCGTTGATCTGCCCACGGCCATTGATCTGCTGTCTCTGCCGCGCAGAATCGGCAAACACCCTGTCACAGACAAAGTGGTCAATGCCGGGATCGGCAAGTTCGGACCCTACGTGACACATGACAAAGTGTTTGCCAGCTTCGATCGAAAAACACATACCTGTGAATTCGATGGCCAAACCTTCAATGTGCTCAACGTTCCCATGGAAGCCGCCGTGGAAATGCTGAGAAACACCAAGAAAAAGGCAGCTCCAACACCTCTGCGTGAACTGGGTGTTCATCCGGATGATCAGGCGCCCGTACAGATTTTTGAGGGCAAGTACGGGCCCTACATCAAACACGGCACCATCTACGCCACTGTTCCCAAAGACACCGAGATTTCCAGTGTGACGATGGAACAGGCCGTGCTGTGGCTGGCGGAAAAAGCAGCCAAAGGCGGCGGTCGCAAAGTGGCCCGGGGCAAAAAAGGCACCAAAGCCGCTGCCGGCACGACTGCCAAATCTGTCGTCAAAAAAGTTCGTCGCAAGTCCGCGAAGAAATAGCCCCTGAAAACCGCCGGGCGCCGCAAAGGCGCGTTGCCGCGCACTGACTCGGACACTTGGTGGGCTGGCAGTCAACAAAAAACGCCCGCTGGTGCAAACACCAGCGGGCGTTATTGATAGTGTGCTCAACGGACCCTGCAGCAGCGACAGAGTGACGCTGCTGAGAGATCCTCGGTTACTACTAAGGCTTTGCTTCTTCAGCAGGTGCCGCTGGAGCGGCTTCTGCTGGAGCTGCCTCAGCCGGTGCCGCTGGAGCGGCTTCTGCTGGTGCTGCTTCAGCTGGTGCTGCTGCTTCCGCTGGCGCTGCCTCAGCAGGCGCTGCAGCTTCGGCTGGAGCTGCTTCTGCAGGAGCTGCGGCTTCAGCTGGTGCCGGTGCACCACCAGCAACGCCGGAACCAGCAGCGGCACCACCGCCACCAGCGCCACCCGTCTGCTCACCACCACCACAACCAGCTGCCAGAGAAATACACGCCAGCAACACAAGTGCACTCAGAGATCGTTCGAACTTCATTGAACCCAGCCTTTCAGTTACACAAAGTCATGCCCGCGCCCCGAAACCCCCCGTTCCGGCAGCCGGCTTGCTGACATTACCGTACGAAAACCCGTCAGGATTTCAATATTCGCGGTCCGGAAATCAGTGAACTTTCATTTTTGGTGAGGTTGATAATCGGCTGGGCCTTTTGCGGTATTGATTTGTCAGGCCCCCTCTGGCAAGCTGTAGCGGTTGGTTCGCTTGTTCGGATCTCGCTGTCCCCTGCTTCGCGGTCATTCTGCCATCTCTCCGTGGTTCCTACGTAAATTGCTGGAAACAAAGATCTTATGACTGGCGATCCCGACGACCTGGCAGAATCCCCGCTCGCCTATCGAGAGTCCCTGCCTCCCCGGGAAAAGGTGTGTAGATTCCCCACCTCACCCGGTGTGTATCTGATGAAGGATGCCGAGGCCCGGGTGATCTACGTCGGGAAAGCTGTCAACCTTCGTAATCGTGCGTCCAGCTATTTCACCGCTGCCGCCGAAGTGGATCGACGCACCGCCGATCTCGTTCCCGAAATCGCCGACATCGATTTCATCGAGACTGAAAGCGAGGTCGATGCACTGCTCATGGAGGCCCGGCTGATCAAGGACATTCAGCCCCGCTACAATTCCCTCCTCAAAGACGACAAGACCTTTCCCTACCTGCAGATCACCACCCGTGAAGACTTTCCCCGCGTCGAATTCACTCGACAGCCTGAGTCCTCAGGCGTGCGGCTCTACGGACCCTTCACGAGCGCTGGTCAACTTCGAGGCACCATCGCCGTCCTCCAGAAAATCTTTCGCTTTCGCACCTGCTCCCTCGACATCGATGAGCAGGACGAACGCTGGAGATGGTTCCGCCCCTGTCTCCTTGCCAGCATCAATCAATGCACCGCCCCCTGCAACCTGCGCGTCAGCCGCGAAGACTACCGCGAAGACATCCGCAGACTCAAACTGTTCCTTGATGGCGGACGCAACAGCCTGCTGACCGAAATGGAAGACGCGATGAAGCAGGCGTCAAAGGAAATGAAATTCGAAAAGGCAGCACGCATTCGCGACGAAATCCAGTCCCTGAAAAACCTCAATCTCCGCGGGGATCTCGAGAGCCACGCGCAGCCCGAGGTCTTCTACATTGACCCCAAAAAGGGGCTCAACGCACTCGTCAAGGCCCTCGGACTTACCGAAACCCCGCGCCGGATTGAAGGACTTGATATTGCCCACCTTCAGGGCAGCGAGACCGTGGCCAGCCTCGTGCAGTTCATCGATGGCCTGCCCTTCAAACCCGGCTACAAACGGTACAAAATTCAAACGGTTCAGGGTGTCGATGACTTTGCGTCCATGCGGGAAGTCGTGACCCGCCGGTTTCGCCGGCTTTCAGACGAAGGCGATGCCTTCCCTGATCTGCTCCTTGTCGACGGCGGTAAGGGACAACTCAATGCCGTCATGGAAACCTTTCAACTGCTGGGTATCCAGCCCCCGGTCACCATCTCCCTCGCCAAACGCGACGAGGAAATCTTTGTTCCCGGTCAGTCCGACCCGATCAAACTCAGTCGACATTCCTTTGGCCTGCGATTGCTGCAGTATGTGCGCGATGAAGCGCATCGCTTCGCTCAGCACTACCACCACATGCTCCGCCGCAAATCGACTCTCGGAGACGCGGAAAAAAGTCGACGACGCGGAGGTAAGCCAAAACCGCAATAACGCAGGCCCGCGCCGCCAGCCTGGCTGAGGCCCCGCATCACAGTCAATCCCTCCGACACTCCGGAAAACCCAGTCCCCAGTCCCCGTTTTTTGCCGGCCGTCCGGCCATAATTCGGAATCTGTTCAGCCTGCGTCCCCGGAGGCCGGCCCATCAGGAATCATGCCTCTCATGCAGAATCAACTCTCCCGGCGCATTGCCCGGCGTATTGAAGATCAGGTCCGGCAAACCATCATCAGCGCACACAAACGCAGCGGAGTTGTGCTGTTCAGCGACACCACGTTGCGCGACGGCGAGCAGATGCCGGGTGCCACGCTCGACCCCCACGAAAAACTCCGCATCGCTAAAGCCCTCGAACGCGCAGGCGTCCACTCACTGGACGCCGGATTTCCTGCCAGCTCCGAAGCCGACATCGCGGCCATCCGCCTGATGATCGGCCAGGTGACCGGACCGGTGCTGACAGCCCTGTGTCGTACACTCAGGTCCGATGTTGACGCCGCTGACCACGCTCTCGACGGCAACCCGGTACACAAACGCGGCGTCAGCCTGTTCTGTGGAACCAGCCCCCTGCATCGCGAACACAAGCTGAACAAAAGTCGCGTCGAAATCCTCGAAATCATCGAAAGCACAGTCAGCTACGCTGCCGAACGATTTCGCATCGTGGCCTTCAGTCCAGAAGATGCCAGTCGCACGGAACCCGATTTCCTCTGCGAATGCTACCGCACTGCCATCGATGCCGGCGCGACAACAATTGGCTTTCCCGATACCGTGGGGCTGCTGACACCGGAAAAGACCCGGGACTTCATCCGTCGGATTCAGGATCACGTGCCCAACATTGATCGAGCACTGCTGGCCGTGCACTTCCATAACGATCTGGGCCTTGCCGTGGCAAATACCCTCGCGGGAATTGCCGAGGGAGCAAATGTGGTGCAGTGCACCGTCAACGGGATTGGAGAACGCGCAGGCAACGCCTCACTGGAAGAAGTTGTCATGGCACTGACGATGCACCAGGATCAATACCGGCGGCACCACCGCATCGATACCACCACGCTGTTCCCGCTGTGTCAGCTGGTGGCCGAACTCACCGGAATTGCTATACCGCGAATGAAACCCATCGGTGGTGCCAACGTGTTTGCGACGGAGGCCGGGATTCACCAGGACGGGCTGCTGAAGAACCCTGACACCTACCTGCCGTTCCGCCCGGAAGCTGTTGGGGCCGGCGAGATCCAGCTGGTGCTTGGGCGGCACAGCGGCCGACGGGCCGTGGCGCATCGCCTGCAATGCCTTGCCATTCCCTTCAACGATGAACGGCTGGCCGTGATTGTGGAACACCTGAAGCAATTACCCAAAGGCACTGTGGTCACCGACGACCTGCTGCGAACCCTGGTATCCCACTGACCAGTCCATCCGTCCCATCGGTCCTATCCGTCCCATCAGTCTCATAGCGCTCTTTCCTGCACTGACTGGAATTTGTCGGCCAGACCGCTCAGAATCCGGCCCGCAGCCCAGCATCTGCACGCATTGGTTGGGGGCATCCCGCCGGACAAACTGTCCAGGGGCCGCGGTACACCACGCACCTCCCACCTCTCACCCGTGTTGATTTCCCGAGGAATCCCCGTCGTCATGCCCGGATCGCTGATCGATACTCATTGTCACCTCGAAGCGGATGCGTTTCGTCAGGATTTTGATGAAGTCATCCAGCGCGCTCTGGACGCCGGCGTCGAACGGATGCTGGCCATCGGAATTACTCTGGCCACCAGCCACGCCGTGATCCTGCTGGCCAATCGTTACCCCTGCATCTCCGCGATCGTCGGAGTGCACCCGAACCATACCCACGAAGTCAAACCCGGCGAGTGGGAAAGAATTCAGGAACTTGCCACACATCCACAAGTCGTCGCCGTCGGCGAAACCGGGCTCGATAACTACTGGAAAGATGTCCCCCTTGATATCCAGGAGGACTACTTCCGACGTCATATCGCACTCGCCCGAGATGTGAAAAAACCGTTCATCGTTCACTGCCGTGAGGCGGAATCAGACGTCGTAAGAGTCCTGCAGGACTGCGCCGGTGGCCATCAGCTCGCCGGTGCCATGCATGCGTTCTGCGGATCGCACGAAACAGCCGCTGCCTGCCTCGAGCTGGGACTCTATCTGTCGTTCGGCGGTATGCTCACGTACCGAAAAAACGATGCCATCCGCGCCGTCGCAGCCACCGTACCCCTCGATCGGCTGCTGGTCGAAACCGATGCCCCGTACCTCGCGCCACAACCCTATCGCGGAAAACGAAACGAACCCGCGTGGGTCGCAGCCACCTGCCAGTGCCTCGCCGAAACTCATGGTGTTTCCGCCGAACACATGGCCGAGGTGACGACCGCCAACGCCAAACGCCTGTTCAGTCTGGAGTGACTCGCAGCTTTCGCACCCCGCCGTCCCCCCCCCTTGCACTGGCCTCGTCCTCGCGCGCGATCCCGACACCATGGTCCAGCATGGCACACGCCCACGCTGCCCGTTCGTCAGTCCACAAACGCAAATTCGTTGCTGTTGAACAACACCAGGCACAGTGAGGCAAGCGCGTGCTCCTCAGCGGTACTGGTCACTTCCTGCTGACGCTGCACAGACGCCAGACCAAATCGCTCGGTGACAACATTCCAAAGGCCATGCAACTCCGCCTCCGAAAGCTGCCGTCCGAAGACCATCAGCAGTGCAATGTCTCCCTGCCAGTACTCCCCGTCAATATTTCCCTGCTGGCCAATCACCCACGGCGTATCCAGTCGACGAGCTGGCAATCGCTGTGACTGCGAAACCACCGTCCGCCCCCCCTGGTACAACGTTGCTCCCGCGTCACCGTTGATGGCGGTCAACAGAAATGGTCGCTGACGGTCCTGAATCTTTCCCACTCCGGAAATCGCATCACTGAAACGTACCGCATCGTCGGCCGTTAACCCCACAAACAGTGAGCTTGTGGAATTTCCGTCCCGGCCGCTCCAGTTCGACAGCAATTCCCGATGCCCTCCGGCACCGCGATCGGTGACCACCGCTACAATCGTGCAGTCGTCGTGCGGCAACAGAGACCCCTGCAGATGCAGAAACTGACTGCGACCATCAAAGGACACGGTCGGGTGGCCCGCAATCCCTGCGGCCAGCAGCGTGGGTCGTGCGTCTCGTACAGGCTGCGCTGCGTGATGCCCATACCGACTCTGGTCGCGCCAACTCACAACGGTTCCCTCGGCCCCGATTTCTACATCCCGCCCGGCATCCAGGTACAACACACAGTCGTCCATCTCCGCCAGACCAGAAATCGGGGTTTCTTCGGGCTGCCGCAGAGCCTGCAGGACCGGCAGAATCTCCGACACAGCTTCATTGTGTGCGTCCTGTTCCACCACCGACTGCTGGCTGTACCGCTGAAACTGCTCCTGCACATGCTGCAGTGACAGTTGCCGTTCAGCAGCCGTCGGTAACCGTCCATGAATCGACTGCCACACGCTGTCCACGCGGGCCGACGGCGACTGCTGCGGTGTCGCCACAATCCGCCTCGCCAGCGTCTCGCTGCGTGCATGCGCAAAATCGTTGTTCATCAGAGTCAGTGCCTGGGGAGCCACAATCGTGGTGTCCCGCCGCCCACACGGCAGCGTCGTGTCGCAGAAATCAAAGGTGGTCATCATCGGCGTCAGCAGACTGCGCTGCGAAAACATATACAGACTTCGCCGCAACTGCTCTTCATGAGGCGAGGCTGTCCAGGCGGATCCCTTTTTCGACAGGCCCTCCAGTGCCTCCGGGCTGACACTGGCCACAAACCCCGGACCGCCCATGCGAAGATCAAGCTCTCCTGAGGCTGACAGGAACGCATCCCGCAGCGATTCTGCGTCCAGACGCCGCCGAAACGCCTTCCACAGATTCCGATTGGCGGCATCCCGCTGCTGATACTCCATTTCCCGGGGATGATTGGAAGACTGCTTCCAGGTGGCCGAGGTCAGAATCAGCCGATGAATGTGCCGCTGACTCCAGCCGCTGCGAATCAGTTCGGCTGCCAGCCAGTCCAGCAGTTCCGGATGCGTCGGCTGATCTCCCGTGAATCCGAAGTTGTTCGTACTACGGACCAGGCCTTCGCCGAAATGATGCATCCACAGGCGATTGACCACCACCCGCGCTGTCAGCGGATTGTCGCGACTGGCAATCCAGTTGGCCAACTGCAAACGCAGACCTGTGGTGCCAACGCGACTACCGCCTATCGAAAACTCCTGTGAGTGTCCCGGGATGCAGGTCAGGCTACCGGCCGACACAGGCTGCAGAGGCTGATTCCGTTCACCATTTCGCAGCACATGCAAAGGTGCTGGTGACACGGTCAGATCCGTCCACCCCAGCACGTCCTTAACCCCCAGCTCTTCCGCCGTAGGCCCCCCAAGATACTCACTGCTGCGCGGCTGAATCGGACCAGGCCAGAAGACAGCCGCCATGCGGTAGTAATCCGTCTGCGGAATCGGATCAAACTTGTGATCATGACACCGCGCACATTTTGTCGTCAGCCCCAGAAAGGCAGTCGACGTCACATGCACCAGGTCTTCCAGTCGCTCGTATGTGTAGTCGGCCGGATCGTTCGGTTCATCATTCCAGGTACCCAGCCGCAGAAATCCCGTGGCGATCACGCTCTGCTCCGTCCGGTTCGGGATTTCATCTCCCGCCAACTGCTGGCGAATAAATTCATCCCACGGCATGTCGGCCTGAATGGCACTGACCACCCAATCCCTGTACTTCCACGCAAAAGGCTTTTCCTGATCCCGCTCGTACCCACTGGTGTCGGCGTAACGCACCACGTCCAGCCAGTGCCGCGCCCAACGCTCGGCATGCTGAGGTGACGTCAGCAGTTCCTGCAGCAGCTGCTCGTAGTCCCCGGCCTCGATCTTCTCCGCTCCAGTCGTGACTGCTGACGAAAGCGGAATCGCTCCGGGGGGCAAGCCGGTCAGATCCCACCACAGTCGACGAATCAATACGTTCGGAGCTGCTTCCGGTACTGCAGTGAACCCCAGTTCCCGCTGCTTTGCCCGGACAAATGCGTCGATCGGATGCAGCTGAGCAGCACCCAGCTCGGAACCCGGCGGCTCCACCACCCGCAGTGGCTGAAACGACCACCAGTCCCGACCACCCCGATGCTCCAGCGTCTTTTCAAATAAATCCAGACGCCGCTCAGCAGGATACACTGCCCCGGACTCAATCCAGGTCCGCAGGACTTCAATTTCCGCCTCGGGAAGTCGACGACTGTGGCCATTCGCCGGCGGTGGCATCTCGCCCGCCTCAACACGGTCCAGCAACAGACTGTCGGCAGCCTTCCCGGGACGCACCACCGGACCACTGTCCCCGCCACGCTGGAACGCTGCAGCCGTGTCAATCGCCAGTCCACCCGACGGATTGCCCGACTGATGACATTCCAGACAACGCCGCAGCAGAATGGGGGCCACGTGTTGCTCAAAGTCCACGTCACGGGCCTGACACACCGGCAGCTCCAGCGCAAACTGCAGCCCGAAGCCGAAGCCGAATAGCAGAAGCCGCAATAGACTGTGAAACATGACCGGCCCTCCCGAACAACGGCGTCGACAATCAACTTTCCAACGGCCCCGATTCTGTTGGACTCACGCCGTGCAGCCACTGCCGCACGGCATGTTCACCATGCACTACTTCCCGGGGCCCTTGCCGGATCGCTTTGGCTTCGGTGCGGACTCAGCCGGCGGCTCGCCTTCAAATCGCTCATTCCCAAAGGCCGACCGCGGTGGCTCTTCAGTGTCCTGCACTTCCTGCTGCAACCTGGTCAGTTCCCTGTGCAACTCCCCGACGATCGTGGCATACGCCGGATCCGCGTAGAAGTTCTTCGTTTCCTCCGGGTCGGCAGCCCGATCCAACAGCTCCCATTCGTCAATATCCGGCTTGTAATAATGAACCAGCTTGTAACGCTCTGTAATCACGCCTCGGTGCGGTCGCACACGATGAGGAACCGGGAATTCGTAGTAATGATAATACAGACTCTTTCGCCAGTCCGACGGTACCTCACCCCGCAGCAACGGCACCAGACTGCGGCCCTGCATGTCCCCCGGCTGCTCAATCCCCGCCAGTTCCAGAAATGTCTGTGCAAAGTCCAGCAGTGAGACGATTTCGCCACACACACTGCCCGGCTCAGTGACGCCCGGCCAGCGCACCAGCAACGGCGTTCGCAGCGATTCTTCAAAGATCCAGCGCTTATCAAACCAGCCATGCTCTCCCAGGAAGAATCCCTGGTCGCTGGAAAACATGACCACCGTGTTCTCCGCAGCGCCCTCGTCCTCCAGGGCCTGAAGCAGTCGTCCGACAGTCTCGTCCACCGCCTTCACACACGCCAGATAGTCGTGCATGTAGCGATTGTAGCGCCATCGCACCAGGTCTTTTCCCTTCAGGTCGGCAGCCAGAAACTCTGCATTCCGCGGACCATAGTAGGCATTCCAGACCTCCAGCTGCTCGGGAGTCATGTTCGGTGATGGACGCAGCTTGGCATCCAGTTCCGTAAAGGTTCGATCCAGACCCATGTCATGATCCGCAACCGCCCTGCTCCGCCCTTCAAAGGTGTCAAACAATGTTGCCGGTTCCGGATACACGCGATCATTGTCCCAGCCCAGATGACGCAGCGCCGGAGCCCATTCGCGATGAGGGGCCTTGTGCTGACTCATCAGCAGAAATGGACGCGTTCGATCCCGCTGACGCAGCCAGTCAATCGACAGGTCACAAATCACGTCGGTGGTGTAGCCATCCTGCTGGACCTTGACCCCGTTTTTGATCATCGGTGGATTGTAGTACAGCCCCTGTCCGGGCAGGATGTGCCAGAAATCAAACCCGGTCGGGTCCGAAATCAGATGCCACTTGCCGATCAGTGCTGTTTGATAACCAGCAGATTGCAGCAGCTTCGGAAATGTCTGCTGACTGCCGTCAAACTTGCTGTTGGAGTTATTATAGAAGCCGTTCCGGTGCGAGTATTTGCCGGTCAGGATCGTCGCCCGACTGGGCCCACAGATCGAATTGGTGACCAGACATCGGTCGAACTTGACGCCCTGCGCCGCAAGTCGATCGATATTCGGCGTCTCCAGCAGATGCCGGCTCTCGCCGTAAGCACTGATCGCCTGACAGGTCAGATCGTCACAGAAAATCATGACAATGTTGGGGCGCGCCCCGGCGGTTGCCGGAGACTGCGCGATGGCTGGCATACTGCCCGCCAGCACTAAACTCAGCAGCAGCACAAAGCGTGTCAGCACATACATCAGCCCAAACTCCCCTCAGCAACAAAAGGTATTCCAGGTTTGCACACTCAGTTCCGGCAGACCGTTTCGTCCAGATTCAATACCAGATTACACATCATGGTCCACGCCGCCAGTTCGATAGTCGGAAGACTCTGATTCGGGGCCGATGCCCCATTCAGCACCACTTTTTCGGCAAGATCCGGCGCAGCCGAGTAATAAGCAAGCTGTTGTTCAAAAGCCCGCTCCACAATCCGGAGCTCCTGCTCCTGCGGCAGTCGGGACAAGACCGTACGGTAAAGAAACCGGACCCGTTCCCCAACTGCCACACCACCTTCCGTCAGGACTCGCTCCGCAAGGCGAGCAGCCGCTTCAAAATGCTGCACATCATTCATCAGCTGCAGGGCCTGCAGCGGAGTATTGCTGCGCTCACGCCGGGAACAGAACTGCTCCCGATTCGGGCCATCAAAGTTGGTCATGAATGGCGGCGGTGCTGTGCGCTTGATGAAACAGTACACACTGCGGCGATACAACGCCGTCCCGTGATCCTGCAGATAAAACCTGGTATTGCTGTTTTCATAACCCACCGGTTCCCAGATGTCTTCCGGCTGATAGGGCATGACTCCCCTGCCACCCATGGTCAGATTCAGCAGGCCGCTCACGCTGAGCGCATTGTCACGCAACTGTTCCGCATCCAGCCGCAGCCGCGGACCTCGCGAAAGCAGGCGATTCTCCGGATCCAGCTGCAGTGCGTCCGCTGTGACAACAGACGCCTGGCGAAATGCCGCTGACGTCAGGATGGTACGGTACAACTGCTTCTGGTCCCAACCCGTGTCACGGAAGCTGATCGCCAACCAGTCCAGCAGTTCCGGGTGCGATGGAACATCGCCACGCGTTCCAAAGTCGTCACTCGTTTTGACAATCCCCGTGCCAAACACCTGCTGCCAGATGCGATTGACCGTCACTCGGGATGTCAAAGGGTTTTCCGCTGACAGTAACCAGCGTGCCAGATCCAGCCGGTTCGCACGCCGACCAGTCAACACCTCACCTGTCTCCGTTCGCAAAACCGGAAACTCCTGCGGGACGCCCGGCTCCACCCGGTCCCCGGGCTTGTCGTACTGGCCCCGCAGCATCACAAAGGCTTCACGCGGCTTTTCCAGATCCGCAAACGTGAAGGTACCCGGGACAGAATCTTCCAGCAGAGTCACGTCGGCTGCGGCCTTTGCGTACTGCTCTCGTTCCACGGCCACTGCTGAGCCCGACAGACGCTGAATCCGGCGGAGCCAGAATCGCTGCAATTCCTGCAGCAGCTTTGCGTCCGCCCCCTCAGTCGGGCCCGCTTTCAATAATTCATTCGCCGGCCCCGAAACTCCGCTGATTCCCCGACCGCGACTGACTTCCCACCACGCCCGAAATGATGCTCCAGGATCCTGAGCTCTGGCAAGGCGTCCTGTGAGCTGCACGTCGTCAATCCAGATCCTTCCACCGTCCTGAATCAGGACCAGACTTCGCAGAATCGCTCCCGCTTCCGCCTTCAGATCCGGCAGGGAAATTTCCATTCGAGTCCATTCGCCGCCGGCCGGAAGCGCTCTGACAAATCCGTCCATGCCACGCTTGCCGGATTCCGCCGATCCCCAGACTGCGCGACGCGGCCGACCATCATCCAGTTGCACCGTGACCGACTTCGGGACATGATGCGGGTCAATCCGCAACCAGAAACTCAGACGCCCCTCCTGCGGAATCACCCACTGCTGGGTCGGCAACTCAATGGTCAGCTCATACCGCGATCCATAGGCCAACTCCAGCACTCGCTGGCCCGATTTCGCCCCGAAGTCCGGATCCATCACCCACACCGCGTCGTTGCGCGATGTGTTCCGCGTGCGACTGCCCCAGGGGAAAACGTCGTCCAGCAGGCTGTCGTGCACCGGTTCTGCAGCCCGGTCCGAAACTCCACCTGCGATCGCTCCGTCGTCCGGCACCACCGCGGATTCAATCGCTTTTGTCAACGCCCCCTCAGCAAGCTCCCGACGTTGCAGTGCCGCCGTCAATGCGGTCTGCTGGGCCGCAGTCGGCACCTTCATGAAGGGGTTCGTATTGCGGATGTTGCCGTCCATTCCCGGATCTGCAGCCGAATAAAAGAACGCATACATCGAGTAAAAGTCGCGCGTCGAAACGGGATCATACTTGTGGTCATGGCACACGGCGCAGCCCGCCGTCAGTCCCATCCACGTCTGCATGGTCGTACTCGTCCGATCCACTGCGTAGCGATACACCCACTCGTCGTTGATCGCCCCGCCTTCACTGGTGGTGACGTTGCATCGGTTAAAGCCGGTGGCAACTCGCTGTTCCTGAGTCGCATTGGGCAGCAGGTCCCCCGCAATCTGCCACGTGGTGAACTGGTCAAACGGCAGATTGCGATTCAGTGCCTCAATCACCCAGTCCCGATAGGCCCACATCTCCCGCTCATTGTCCAGATGCAGCCCATGTGTGTCCGCATATCGCGCGACGTCCAGCCAGTGCCGCGCCTGCTCTTCACCATAACGCGGAGACGCAAGGTAGTACTCCACCATCTTCTCGTAGGCGTCAGCGGCACTGTTCTGCTCAAACGTCTCCAGCTCTTTCACCGTCGGTGGCAGCCCGGTCAGCACAAACGAAACTCGCCGAATCAATGTCGCCCGATCCGCTTCGGGCTGAGGCTTCAATCGTCGCTTTTCCAGTTCCGACAGCACCCATGCGTCAATCGGATTCCGCACCCAGTCGGACTGCGTCACGACGGGGAGCTGGCGATTCTCCGGAACTTCAAACGACCAGTGCTTCTGATAGCCCGCTCCCTCGGCTATCCAGCGACGCAGCAATTCCACTTCCGCCGGCTTCAGGGCCTTGCCTGTCTCCGGCGGCGGCATGATCACCTCGGCGTCTGTGGAAATCACCCGCTGAAAGACAGCACTGGCGTCCGGATCACCCGGTTTGATCGCCGTCACACCCTCGCGCACCGCAAATGCACCCGCCGCGGTGTCCAGTCGCAGGTCTGCTTTGCGAGTCTTCGCGTCGAATCCATGGCACTCGAAACAGTTCGCTGCCAGAATTGGCCGAATGTCCCGATTGAATTCCACCGGCTGTTCCACCGCCTGAGCAGACGATGGCAACACCACCACAACTGCCGCCGACAGCGCCAGATGAATCCACAGTGCACCCCTGCAAAACGGTGACAGCCAGCTTTTGCTCATCGCTTATCCTCGGACTGAATCCCGTAAGCCGCAGTTCCTGCAGCTCCGCAGATCTCGGACACGGTCTGCGGCCTCCCGGCGCTTCCCGCTTTCTGCGATCCCACATCATACTGATTTCAATCCACTGAGTGCCACCATGCCGCGGAATCTGAGCGACCATTCGCTGCAATCCTGTGTTGTGCGCATCAGGGAGGGCGCGGCTCCTGCCAAGCCGCAAACCAAGTCCTGCGGCTCGGTTGGAACCTCGCCCTCCCATTGAAAACGTGATTTTCGCGGCTCGGTTGGAACCTCGCCCTCCCTCTGAAAACGTGATTTTCGCGGCTCGGGTGGAACCTTGCCCTCCCTCTGAAAACGTGATCTTGCGGCTCGGGTGGAACCTCGCCCTCCCGCTGAAAATTGTTTCCCCGTCCCACGTGCGTCGCTCCCGCGACCTTCCCGGTTCCCGATCAGGTCTCCATCTCCGATGGTTTTCCACCAGACAGCGGCTTTTGATAGGCACTCGCTTTTCCATGCGCTATGCCCTCATTAGCATTAGAAGCTGTTCTACTCCCACCTTTTCAGACAGGAGCCCCTGCTGTGCCCACCAATCCCCGGAACCTGCTTCCCCGTCGCCGCTTCCTCGCGCATTCCGCCGCGGTACTCTCCACCACACTCGCCGCGCCCGCTGTCCTTCGCGCCGCCTCACGCCGCAAACAACTGCATGTGGCCGCGATCGGTGTCAACGGCATGGGGTGGGCCGATCTGTCCAACGTGGGCTCCCATGCCGCGGTGAAATTCGTGGGATTCTGTGACATCGATCAACAGGCGTTCACCAAAGCCGATGCGGCCTTTCCTGGTGTGAAGCATTTCGTGGACTATCGCGAAATGCTGGCCACGCTCAGCGAGGGGCTGGATGCTGTCATCGTCTCCACTCCCGATCACATGCATGCACCCGTCGCCATGCTTGCCATGCAGGCCGGAAAACATGTCTACTGCCAGAAGCCGCTGACTCATACCGTCTGGGAAGCCCGGCAATTGCAGCTGATGGCGGCAAAGGCTGGTGTCACCACACAGATGGGGAATCAGATCCATTCCGCAAGAGAATACCGGGTCGGCGTGCAACTGATTCGCAGCGGAGCCATCGGAAAAGTTCGGGAAGTGCATTCGTGGGTCGGAGTTCAGGGACGGCAGTACTGCAATCGCACCGATCGCCCGCCTCAGGCCCCGGTGCCCGCTGGCGTCAATTGGGATCTCTGGTTGGGGGCGGCCCCCGTTCGACCTTTCGCCGCGGATTGCTACCACCCCTTCAAATGGCGTGACTGGCAGGCCTTCGGGTCTGGTGCACTCGGAGACTTCGGCTGCCACATTCTCGATCCGGTCTTCGGGGCTCTTGGCCTGAAACACCCCGATAGCCTGATCGCAGAAAATGCCGGCACCACCGAGGAAGTCTGGCCCGGGCCCGAAACTGTCACCTGGCAGTTTCCCGGAACCGACTTCACCACCGGTCCACTCAAAATCATCTGGCGCGATGGTGGCCTGAAGCCTCCCGTCGAATTGGCCGGAATGCCCGCTGGTCAGGATCTGCCTGCAGCCGGCTCACTGTTCCTTGGTGAACACGGCACCATGATCCTGCCACACGTGGGCATGCCACAGCTCTATCCCGCCGACCGCTTTCAAAACATCGCCATGCCCGATCTGCAGGGCAGCAGTCACTGGCACGACTGGGTCGATGCGGTGCTGGCCGGTCGAAAAACAACCGATGGGTTTGATTACGCCGGACCACTGACCGAAACCGTGCAGCTGGGCAACATTGCCGCAAGACTGCCCGGACAGCAGATCGCATGGAATGCCACCGCATTCGAATGCAGCCTGCCCGCAGCCACCAAACTGCTCACCAAAGACTACCGCAGCGGTTTTGAGGTGAAAGCCGTCTGACACACCACCCGTGAACCCACTGCGGTGCACCGGACTTCGGCTGCACCGCAGTTCTTTACATGGCTCACTATGCCGACGCTGCATGCGGTGCCTTGTCAGCCGTGGACGGTCACTCTGCACGCTGCCTGCACGCGTCGTCGCCCCGTCCATTCCACGTTCAACGTCCATTCCACGCAACACAGCGATGCACGCATTCAGGACGCTGAGCCACGACGACGCAGGACTCGCTCCGCCTGCGTCAATGCATTCACGAACGCTTCAATGTCGTCCTGAGTGTTGTAGATGCCAAAACTCACGCGCGTCGTCGCGGAAACGCCCAGCCACGTGTGCAGCGGCATAGTGCAGTGATGACCGTGACGCGTGAACACTCCGTGCTGGTCCAGCAACGCGGCCAGATCCTCAGGGTGCATCCCCGCCATCCGGAAGCTGATGATTCCGCCCCGGTGTTCCAGCCCCGGACCAAAAATCTGCATGCCCTCCAGCCCCTGCAGACGGCGATACAGCTCCCGAGTCAGCAGTTGCTCATGCGCGTGGAATGCCTCAATCCCCATCGACTCCACCCAGCGGATGGCTTCTCCCAGTGCAATCGCCTGCACAATCGGCATCGTCCCGGCTTCAAATTTTGCCGGTGCCGCTGACCACTGCGACTTCTCCACACTGACCTGAGAAATCATGTGGCCGCCAAAGTGAATCGGACGCATCTCTTCCAGACGCTCCGGCTTGCCATACAGCACGCCTATGCCGGTCGGACCATATATCTTATGCCCGCTGAACACCAGAAAGTCCACATCGTCCGCGATAACATCGGTCGCAAAATGCGGGACACTCTGAGCCCCATCCACCACCACGCAGGCACCCACCGCCCGCGCGTGTCGCACAATTTCCCGAATCGGGGTGATCGTCCCCAGCATGTTCGACATCGCAGTCACAGCCACGATCCGAGTGCGTTCAGTAAACACCTGCTCAAATTGCCCCTGATCCAGCCGCCCGTCGGCTGTCAGGGGAATCAGTTTCAGCGTCGCTCCAGTTTCCAGTGCTAACTGTTGCCATGGGACAAAATTGGCATGGTGCTCCATCACCGTCGTCAGAATCTCATCCCCCGGTCCCAGTCGCCCCCGCCCCCAGCCCGAGGCAATCATGTTCAGGCCGATCGTGGTCCCCGGTGTGAACACAATATTGTCGGCCGAACCCGCGTTCAGAAACCGCGCGACCGCCGATCGCGCGCCTTCAAACTCTTCATCAATCCGCAGGCCAAACTGATACGTGCCCCGGTGAGCGTTCGCGAAGTACTGCTCCTCAACCTCCCGTTCCTTTTCAATCACCACCCGCGGCTTCTGCGCAGAGGCTCCACTGTCCAGATACACGGGAAGCCGACCACACGGCAAGCTCCGCTGCAGCACCGGAAACTGGCTGCGAATCTGACCGATGTCAAGAGTCCGCACCGGCTGACTCGGACGCTCGCTGCGAGTTTGACTGTCCCTGTCGACAGCCCGCGTCACCGAGACCGCATGACGCTCGGCCAGGCTGCGAATCCGCTCCACCATCCCCCGCAATCCGTTGCGACGCTGCGGTGAAATGTGCTGCTGCAAATGCAACTGGCGAAACACACCGTCAATGTCATACCGCAGGATCTCAGCCGCCGTTTGATCGTTGTAGGCCGCCTGCAGAATCGCAATCAGGCCCCGCACAATATTCGAATCGCTGTCCGCCAGAATCCGGAACTTTGCAGAATCGCCCGCACCTGTGGTCTCTGTAATCAACCAGACCTGGCTCTGACACCCATGCACTCGGTTGACTTCGGTACGATGCTCCGCAGGTAACTCGGGGATCTCATCCCCAAGTTCCAGCAGAAACCGCGACTGGTCTTCCCGATCAAGGTCGGCAAACTCTTCGAAAATTTCGGACAGCGCTGACACCATACAACATCCATCCCGGGTCCCGGTGGCGACCCTCATAAAACCCCGGACTCATTTCACCTGGTCCCGCGCCGTTCTGTGCAGCATTCCGCCGGATCGCCCGGATCACCGAAATCCGAATCTCTGACACTCGTCAACAGGCAACTGTCCGAACGACTGTCGAACCGTTGTAGCACACCTTTGACAACATCAATCTCCGGGGCGGAAACAACTCTGAGCGCATCAACGTCAGAGAATCTCAAGCACCGGACCTGTCGGCGATTTCACCAGTTCACGGAACACCTGCATCGCCACGTTCTGACACACCCGCCGCAGATCCTCTCGCGCCGGATTCTCTTCCAGCAGCATCTGCATCATCTGACCCCGATCACCATATTCCCGGATGCAGGCGTTCAACGGAATCTCACCCAGGAACGGGATCTTCAATTCCTGAGCGACCTTCTGCACACCGCCGCGTCCGAAAATTTCGCCCGTCATGTTCTCAACAAATCCCAGAATCGGCACGTTGACCTTCTGATACATGTCCACCGCCTTGATGGCATCCAGCAAGGCAACCTGCTGAGGTGTGCAGACGACGACGGCACCCGCCAGACCCACCTGCTGCGCCAGCGTCAACGACACGTCGCCAGTTCCCGGCGGCAGGTCAATGATCAGATAGTCCAGTTCGCCCCATTGAGTGTCTTTCAGAAACTGCGTCAGCGCTTTGTGCAGCATCGGTCCGCGCCAGACAACAGACTGCCCCTGCTCAATGAAAAAGCCCATCGACATCAGCTTCACGCCGTTGGCGTCAATCGGCTCCATCCGCATCATCTTATTGCCCTGGTCGTCGGTGACTTCCTGAGCCCCCGGGCGACCATCGGCGTTCATCATGTGCGGAATGCTTGGGCCGTAGACGTCTGCGTCCATCAACCCCACGCGACAGCCAAAGGAGTGCAGTCCACAGGCCAGCGCTGCCGCAACAGTGCTCTTGCCCACGCCCCCCTTACCACTGCCCACCGCAATCACATTGTGAATGTTCAGGCCGATCCGCCCGCCCGTGTCCTTGCCCCGCACTGTGGATTGGATCTCAATCCGCGGCTGCAGCTCAGGGGCGGCAAACTGAATCCGCTGTCGAATCAGGGCTTCCAGCTTTTTTGAATCCGGATAAGCGGGAGTCGGGAGTTCAATCCGCACTCTCGCGTCGGTCCCGTTGACGAAGGTGTCCCGAATCATGTTCAAATCGCCCAGCGGTCGTTCCGTGAACGGTTCAACCACATTGGAGACGAGCATTCTGAGTTGTTCAGCAGTGGGCATTGCCGTTGAATTTCCGGAGAAAGTTTGCGTGAAACAGTGGGAAGCTGCGGGCCCTTAGCCCGGTGCTGCAGTGTGCAGACAGAGTCTTCATCAGCATCCTATGATTCCTCTGCCACAGATCAACCACGCGCGGTACTTCCGATCCAGCGATTCGCAGAAACTCCCAGGAGTTCTTTTAATCTACGCAAAGTCTGCGATGACAAAACACTGTTCAACCAGAAGCCCCCCGCGTTTCGCTCCCCCGAAACGCCCCCCAACTCTCTCTCTTCAGCCCCCATCCCACAACCATCCGCGCACAAAAAAACCTTCTGGCGTCAAAACGCCAGAAGGTTCCTATTTTTGTGCGCACCAAAATGCCCGCAGTCACCGACTGCAGCAATTGCACATCAATCTGCCCAGCCAAATCACAACCCACAACCCATCAGGCGATACGAACCAGCCTGCGGAACATCGCGAATCGTTCAGCCGAGGCCCCGCTGGAGCCTAGTTGTTGCCTGGGAGTGCAAACGGATCCTGCACAACCGGCTTGGTGATCGCGCCCGAACGAATCAGTCGCACTGGAATGCGACGAGATACCACGGCACCGTCTTCGACAACCTGAACTCGCTTCAGGTTCTGACGGTACACGCGCTTGGAAATCCCCGTCGTCTTGCGGCCGTTACCGCCGAGGTACTTGGCTTTACCGCGCTCGGTCTTCTTGTTTCCCCGACCCGGCTTCAAGTCGCCGTACAGGTCCAACAATGCTGCACGCTTGATCCGCTTGTTCTTTTTCAGAGTGCTCATAGCAATCAACAATTCCCCGCGGTCTGATCCGGCTGCCACTGATGGCTGGATTGGCCCCGCAATTGCGTAAAAATCCCGTGAACGTCAGTCAGACTTCTATTTCGACGCATCCGCGCGGTCCGCATGAAAGTAGACCGCCGCATTTTGTCTGCGAACAGCAACACACTCTGCTTCTGACCGGAGAAATCTGAATCCGTAAGAATAGCAGGCGGGAATTGTTGCTTCAATCGTCAAAAATCACAATTCCAGGCGATTTGAGACGAATCGGAATGAAAAAAGGGCCCCGGTGATGACCGAAGCCCCAGATTTCACACCCTGCCAACCTGCAAATTACTTCGCAGCTTCTGCAGTGCCCGGCAGCTCAACCGCCTTGATCAGGTCGCCGAACGTCTTGCCGTCCGTTGCGCTCTTTTCACCTTCGGACTTCGTCAGCGCTTCTTTGATCTTCGCTTCGTCCGTTTCGTTCTTCTTGGTCAACGCCTTGCCAAAAGCCGCTCCGTAGTTGTTGCGGATCTTCTTGTCCTTATCAGGATGGCAGACAGCGCAGGTCAGCTTGCCGTCCGTGCCATGCTTCTTGGCCAGTTCCGGGTAAGTTGCTGACATCACGTCCTTGTACTTCGGACGCGCCACTGCTTCTGATCCCGTCGCCAGGAACAATCCTGCAACAACCGCTGCAGCCGTTGCCAGCTTCACACATGCCTTCATCGTCATCTTCTGTTCCTCCGGTAGTTCTGAGTAAAACACTGCCAGCACGGAGCGCGAAACTCTTCGCAGGCCTGATCCAAAAATCAATAGCTCGAGTACGCTCCACCTTCAATTTGACCGTTTTAGGCCGAACGGGGGCCCCGTGTCAATCGACGGAGCCAGTCACGTCACTGTGATGTTCTGCAAAAACAGCTTCCAAAGCCCCCGAACTGGCTGATCAGCACAGTCCCTCTGATCCCCACGGCCACTCCAATCGGCCACCCCACGACGGCTCGCGACGGCTGTTCTTGGCGAGGTTCACCCCCTGGATTGGCAAAACGATCGCGCACGAGGGCCTTTTTTGCCTGATGGCAGCGAACCAGTCCAAAGGCGAGCGGTGCGGCGTCAGCCCACCGAGTCGAACACCTTTGACCTGAACACCAATCAACACCGACATTCGGAGGGCCCAAAAAGGCATCTCCAAGGGCTCACACCCCCCCCCGCGTTCAGGCACTGGCTCGGTAGGGATTTCCCGTGATGGCCACATTCCCCCGCAGCAGTTCCAGCTGGTGGGCCATGCCCTGCAGAGTGGCCGCAATCAATTGCTGCTGACGAATGACGTCCCGCAGCACCTGCGACGCTTCTGTTAATCGCTGGTCCAGTCCTTCAATCCGAAACAGGATCTCCGCCGGCACCGGCTCGCTGGTTTTTCCCGCAAGTCGTCGCAACTGCACAAAATCTTCCAGAGGCAGTGTGTCCGGTCCCAGGCCAGCACCAATCCGTCCGGCTGCCGTCTGCAGCATCTCCACGCCGCGATCCAGGGACCGCTCCGCAGCCACGGCTGGTCGCACTTCCACGCTGCCCGAAATCATGGCCGGATTCATGCCGGTACCCGCCACGGCGTCGGAATTCAGCCCGGTTCCCGGTGCCGGCATCGTCGCCGATTGACAGAACTGAAACACAGCTCGAAAGTCACCGATTTCAATCAGGTCGCCATCCCCCAAACGAGCGGAGACCGCCGGCTGGCCGTTGATGAACAGCCCCGGGTTATCGCCAATGCAGGAAATCGTGGCGGTCTTTCCGGAAATCTCGATTCGTGAGTGCAGCGAGGGAATTCCACTTTCCCCCAGCCGCAGGTCGCATGACGCGCCACTTCCGATCAGAAACAATCCGTTCGTCAGTGGCCGGAAGGGAAACCGACGCCCATTGGCGGCCAGTTTCAGGCAGGCAATCGCGTCAGCAGGAAGGAAGGCGGTATAGTCGCGCACCATGCTTCTCACTTCGAAAACAAACTCTTGACCGACTTCACGTCAGATCATAAAGACTCTCCGTGATCGTTGTAATCGTCCATTTCGAAGAAACACCTGAAGCCCCGCGTCAGAAAATGACAAAGTCCACTCAAGATCTTCCGGCAAACCGGAATCGTTGCACGTCGATCTGCACGCCCCGGCCATTTTTGCCGATCCCGCTGCTCAGCGACCGTATCGCTGCAGGTAACGTTTCAGGTCCAGCTTCCGGACTGTGCTGTCTGAGGTCATGTACCTGATCTTGCCGAAAATCGGTCGCTCCGGACCCCACGCCCGATCGTAACGTCCAAACACCCAGAAGATGCCTGAATAGGAGTTCGGGTCGCGGCCATCCAGCGCGTACCGGTTGTTCAACTCAATCAATACGTCCAACGCCTGCTCCGGGGTGGGTGACCATTCCAGAACCTTCTTGCCCCACAGCATTCGCAGGTAGTTCTGCATCCGACCCTCCTGCATCAACTGACGCTGAGCCGCATTCCAGACCGGATCATGCGTGCGACTGTCTCGCAGCTGTTCCAGGGAATACTTGTATGGCCTCGGATCCGCTTTGTGCTCGTTCAGCGTCTTCTGCGCCCACTCCGGGAGCGATTCCCAGCGGTCATAATGACGCTCTTTCGAACACATGTTGAAGCCCAGCTCCCGCCAGGTCACCAGTTCATCCAGAAACGATTCCGCGGCGTCCGTCATGCCCCACCAGCCGTTGCGGCTGCCTTTGGTCTTCTTCGGGTCCCCCAGCTGGTCACGGCTCCAGCTTTCCCGATGACTCAGCCTTGTAAAGATGTCATGCACCGAAACCTGCCCGAAGTGCAGATAAGGAGATAGTCCGCTGGCTACGTCCGCGTCCGGTTCATTTCGCTCTTCCCCGTAACGGGACAGTCGCCGCTGCAGAAACAGGTCGAGGCATCCGCTGGCGGCAACCGCCCCGCCCTGCGCCAGACCCTCTTTCGTGGACTGATCAATCGGCAGGCGGTCCAGGGCCGAACTGCTGCAGGTCAGCAGGTCGGCTCCGGCGGGCGCCCAGCGATCCCGAAAAATCTCCGGGCGCTGCACAAGTCGCGGCACGTCCGGGTCCGCCAACGCATTCTCCTGAGGAAATTGCAGCAGATGTTCCGGCAGTGATTTCTGCAGGTACCGGCGAAAGGCGTAAGCCGTGGGAAACACCTGGGAAGTGGCTCGCATCGGCAGCAAGCCGTTGGAATCCACCGCTTCCAGCAGCACACCAATCCGCCGCGCGACGGCACGAGTCATCGCGGGCAGAAAAAAGCAGGGATAGTCGTCCGTCACCACCACGGCAGCGCGCGAAGCAATCGCTTCCAGCAGACCACTGCCACCGCCGTACTCCTGTTCCACCCACGGCACATACTGATGACCATGCCGCTCTGCAACCGCCTGATTGTCCTGCATCCCCCGCAGCACAAAGGCATGCA
>CAIYBH010000008.1 GCA_903924405.1 uncultured Planctomycetaceae bacterium
CGGGCCACGTCCTGAAAGTGTTCGGCGACCACCTCGCGGACTCTGCGGATCTGCTGAAGTTTTTCGGCCGTCGGCTGTTGTTCGGGCGAGCGGAGAACGATTCGCATCCGGGCTTGTTGTGTGTTGTAGAAGCTATCGACGAGATCGGCCTGTCGTTTACGGATCAAATCCAGTCGCTTTGTGGCGGCCCCGATGCGTGGAGGCACATTCAGGGCATCGGTCAGCGACACCACATCGACGGAGATGCCTTCGGTCTTCAGTTTTCTGAGACGTTGTGTGAGGTCGTGAGTCTGTTCGAGGAAGTCATTGGTGACTGGTGTTGGAACATCAAACGAGACATCCCATGTTCCGGCCGGTCCCAGTTCAGCTTCGACGAAGCGCAGCGCCTGGAGGATCGGTGAGGACTCACGGAAATTCCGGCTGAAATCGGTTTCGACCTGCATCATCAGCAGACCGGGCGCGGTCAGTGCTGTGAGCAGCAGGCAGGATACGGTGGTGATCACCGGGTGACGATCGATGACGTGCGCCATCCGATCGAGCAGTCGGTCAAGCTGATCCTCGAGGGCGATACGTCCGGGAATCGGGATGGATTTTCCGGACGCAAAGGCGGCTGGCATAACGAGCAGAATGAGCAGTGGCACGAGGAGAGTGCCGAGCGTCATCATGATGGCGAAGCTGCGAACGGGAACGATCTCGGAGACCAGCAGAGCGGCGAAGCCGACCGCGATAGTCAGAACAGTCCAGAAGACGGGAGACCAGAGGGAATGCAGGGTAGACAGCAGAGCCTGTTCGGGGGTCAGGCCATTCTGAGTACGCAGTTCGCGGTAGTGGACGATAATGTGTGTGGTCGTGCTGATGGCGATGATAGTGACCAGTGAATTCAGCATCGAGCTGACCATGCTCAGTTGTGTGCCTGCGAGCACGAGCAGGGCGCGTGTAAAAGTGACGGAGCCGATCACGATCAGCAGGCAGGCGAGCACCCAGCGCAGGCTGCGAAAAATCAGCAGCAGCATCAGTGACAGCACGGCGAGTGACGCGAGGTACAGAACATTGCCATCGCGTTCCACGAGATCGAACATTTCCTGAATCTGCACGGGTTCACCGGCGACGGACGCGGTCGGTTCCAGTCGCTGCACGGTTTCGCGGATACCGCGAATGGCCTGATCGCGGGAAACCGGTGATTCTGCGGCCGGCAGCAACTGCAGCACGATGGCTGTGGTCTGTTGATCCGGACCGATCAGCATGCCGTTGAACAGTTTCAGCATGGCCTGACGGGTGTTGCGACTGCGGGGGGACTTATCCAGCAGGGAATGGAGATCCCGTGTTCTGCGGCCATCGACGCCGGGAAGTTGGCTCAGTTGAGTGGAGAGGGACGTGATTTTTTCCGCGGCGGCGGGAGCCAGTTCGGAGTAATCGCTCTCCGGATTCGGCTGCAGGAGCCCCGGTTGCTTCCAGGCGACGATGACAAATTCGTCGCCACCGAAATCCTGCCGTGTTTTCTTCAGCAGCAGGATGTCCGGGTGATTCGCGGGGAAGAACGATTCGATGGTCTGATCGAACGCGAGTTTTCGGGCGACTGGGAAGGCGAGCAACAGCAGGAGCACGGCGCCCGGCAGCAGCCAGTTTCGGTACGATGCCAGGCGAAGCAGAAACATGATTGATCCGTGGGAAATCGGGAGAATCGAAAGCTTGCTGAGGTGCAGGAACAGCATCAGCGGGGACCGGAAATCCGGAGACGCGCCGTGGCCTTTGTGGCGGAACGGCCGGGAACAACGGCAAAGGCGGTTGGAGCACGTCCGGGATTTCCGGAGGTTGGGAGTGGTGCCAACGCCGGTGAACTCCGGACACGACCTGAACACTCGGAAAGTAAGCTTAGCGGAACAGTGCAGGAATCGCGAGACAGGGATTTTGGGAACGCACTGAACGGGAAACGGGTTGGCAGGACAAAGCCTCGGATTCCGCTATGATATGGGCCCTGATTTTGTAGTTCTGCGGGAAAAGAACCCGGCACCGATACATTTTGCAGCTGAGTATTCAGGAATGGTCCGTGATTATCACAGTGAAAGTCTTTCGCATGACCCGATTCACGGCTACATCCCGTTTATCGCTCGGGCGGGACTGCCGGCGGGTGAAGCGTCTGAGCAGGAGCTGATTGATCATCCGTGGGTGCAGCGTCTTCGTCAGATTCATCAGTTGCAGACAGCCTGGTGGGTGTTTCCTTCTGCTGAGCACATGCGGTTTCAGCATGTGATGGGTGTGATGCATCTTGGATCGATCACCGTCCAGGCGTGGTACGATTCACTGTGCGATGCCTGCCGGAATGTGCCATCGCGAGCCTGTGTGGAAAGTCTTGTGCGTATTGCGGGACTGCTGCACGATGTGGGGCATGGTCCGTTCGGGCATTTCTTCGATGACCACTATCTTGATCAGTTCGGGCTGACGCACGAAGACATTGGCAGCCACATTATCGTGAACGAACTTGGCGACATCATCCGCCGGATTCGTCGCAATCCCAACGGTCGCCTGCAGCCGCTGGAAGAACTGGATCCGGTACAGGTGGCATGGCTGATTCGACGACCATCCAGCGGCCCGGACGATCGCGAGGGACAGCCGGACTGGCTGGTGAAGCTGCGTTCGCTGTTCAGCGGGATCTATACCGTGGACAACATGGACTTTGTTCTGCGTGACGCCTACATGTCGGGCTACAACACGAGAGCCTTCGATATTTCCCGACTGGTTCACTACAGCTTTTTTACGGAGAGCGGGCTAACCATTCATTCGCGTGGATTGCCGACACTGATCAATTTCATCGAAACGCGGGCCAATCTGTTTCGCACGATTTACTTTCATCGCACGGTTCGCGGGATCGACATCGCGCTGGAAGATCACTTCACAGAAACGATGAAGCGTCTGTTTCCCGGCAATCCGCTGGAACATCTGCAGGCCTATCAGGGATTGACCGAGACGACGTTCCTCGTCGACGTCGCCCGTTGGGCGCTCAGTTCTGACCCGACTCTGCGAGAACTTGGTCAGCACTGGCGAGCGATCATCAATCGGGAGGAAATGTGGCGGATGGCCTGCGAGCGGACGATGCATTTCCACAGTGGTCAGGCGGAAAGCACGACGATCTTTTCGGAACCGGACCTTGTGGAGAAGCGTGTTCGTGACGCGCTGCCGAAGGCGATGCGTGACATCCCGATGCGGATCGACGTTGCGCGGCATTATCACCGCCCCAGTGCTCGCAAACCCACGGGCAAACAGAACTACTGGTATGATCCATCGAGCGGTCTGTCGCACATGCTGGATGATGACGAGCTATTCAGAAACCTGCCCACCAGTTTTCTGATTTTTCGCATCTACAGCCGGGATCATCGGTACGACCGCGAGCTGAATGATGCGCTGCAGAAGGTTGCCGGTGGAACCGGTGGCGATACTCGAACCAACATGTAAGCTCCGGCGGTGCCGATTCATGCAGACAACACACCGGATCCCATTGATCTTCGGAATTGCGGCTCTGCTGATCAGTGGAAGCCTGGTGAACCACGGCTTGATGAATTCACCACTGCCGGCCGGCCCTGGACTGACGCTTGACGAGTCGTTTAATATCGATCAGGGGGTCTACCTGGCGCGGGCCCTGGCACAGCACGGCCCGTTGTTGCTGGCCCCGTCGGTCGCGCAGGAAGTGTTTCAGTCGGAAAAGGTGTTACCAGATCATCCGCCGCTGGGACGTCTGTTGCTGGGGGTGGCGCATGAGAGTACTGCGTGGCTGATTCCGGGGTCGGAAAACACGCTGTACAACGTGGTTGCTGCCAGGCTGGGATCCTGCTTTGCCCTAGCGTTGATGGTGGCGGTGCTGACGTCATTTGTGCAGCGGAGATATGATCGGGCCACGGCGATCGCCACCGGGTTGATGCTGCTTGGGCTGCCTCCACTGATCGGGCACGCGCGGCTTGCAGCGCTCGAAACGGCCACCAACCTGGCGTGGGTCGCTGCTATTGTACCGCTGTTGTCATGGTGGACAGGCAGTAGACCGCCGGGTGCGTTGCGAGTGTTTGTCAGTGGACTGCTGTGGGGGCTGCTGTTACTGACCAAGGTGCAGGGGATCCTGCTGCCACCGGCGGTTGTGATCTGGAGTCTGCTGCGATTTCGGCACCGAGCCATCTGGCCGTTGCTGTTCTGGGGACTGTGTGGTTGTGCGGTGTTCATGATCGGCTGGCCGTGGACGTGGAGTGATCCGGTGGATCGAGTTCTGCAGTACCTGGGACGAACCACAGAGCGATCGACGTTGTACTGCTGGTATTCTGGTCAGCGTTTTGAAGATCGACTTGTTCCCTGGCACTACCCGACAGTGATGTTACTGCTGAGCCTGCCTGCATGGACTGTGGTCGGCCTTGGACTGCGACTGTGGCGACGTGGTTTCGATGCTGCCGAGCAACTGATGCTGTTGACGATTGCCATGCCCTTGTGTGTGTTTTCTGTGCCGGGGGTTCCGGTCTATGACGGCACGCGACTGTTTCTGGTTTGTTTCCCGGGAATAGCGTTTCTGGCCGCGCGGGGTATTTCGCCGTTGCTGAGTGCATTGAATCTGTCGGCATCTGTCGGGGCTCGCACGACTCGTGCTGCGGCGAACGCGCAGGAACAACCCCGAACGACGCCGCGGCGACAGGAATCAGGGTTCGGAATTTTCGGGAATTGGCGGAGCATCCTGATCGTGCTGTGCCTTGGCATCCTGCCGCTTCCGTGGACGTTGCAGCCTTTCGCCATGAACCAGTATGGCTTGCTGGCGGGAGGAAATCGTGGGGCCGCATGGCTGGGAATGGAGGCGGGCTACTGGTCCGACGCATTGAACGGAGACTTCTGGAAAACTGTTCCGGAGGGGGCAACCGTGTATGTGGCTCCGGTTTGTCATCAGTTTCAGCTGCCGGACATTGAGATGCTGGTGCCTGTCGTTCAGCAGCGAGGGATCAGACTGATTGCCTGGGACTATGATCCGAGCCAGCGTGGGTTGTTGTTGCTGATTCATCGTCTTGCGGACCTGCGTCCCAACCTGCGTGAAGATCCGACGGGCAGCGAGCGGATCAGTGAGGTTCAGATGGGTGGTGTGACACTGGTGCGATTGATCCGCACCGATTGAAGTTGGCTGGCATCCTCGTTGTGATTGTCGTTCTGTTGCCGATGTGCAGTGTGCAGCTACGTCTGCCGAGCAAGGCCTGTGGGGGTATGGTTTTTCCAACAGGAGAGAATTGAGGATGCACATGTGCAGCTGAGCGACTCTGGTACTGGAATTCTGAATGTGTGCGTTTTCGCACAGGCTGAGACACATGAGTGCCTGAATGAGTGGCTAGCGACAGAGCCCACGGGGAAAATTCGTTGTGGCTGTGTGGGGAGCGGAGTAGGGCGTGAAGTTTTTCCTGGAACGAGAGCGCATTGCGCTCGCGACACGGGCGATTGGTAGAGACTGCAGGTGTGCAGTGTGGAGTGGGCTGCCATCCAGAGTGATTGCAAGTCGATTTTCGGGAAATTCGCAGGTTGACGCTTGTGCCAGCGGGGATCCCGGGTTGGACTGCCGTTTGGGTTGGGTGAAATCAGTTCGTCGTTAGTTTTAGCTGATTTATGTTTAATAGATGGGGACGTGGGGCGAATTCCCTGTGGTGGTACGGGACCTGCTCCAGGGAAAACTCCTGGGATGGAACGAGGAGGTACGGTATCCCTTAAGGCCAGCAGGTAATTTCGGACTCAGAAGTCCTGAAAATCAGAAATCGGCCGGATTGGCCAGAGATGAGTTTTTCAATGGTGCTGGAATTGTTTTTCGTGGCATTTTCTGAAGAAATTCAAGCATGATTCCACGTTGTGGTACGTTATGTAATGACAGAGACTGTTGAATTGAGTGGACGAAGTTCAGAGTGCTGAGTGGCTTTCGTAGTGAAGGCCGGTAGGACAGCTTGCAAGGGAATGATAATGGCGCAGGGAAAGAGGAAGACATCGTTGACCAAACGTCAGCGAGAGATTTATGAGTTCCTGCGGGACAAGATTACAAACCGGGGGTACGGTCCGACAGTGCGGGAGATTGGCCTGCACTTTGACATTCGATCCCCGAATGGCGTGATGTGTCATCTGAAAGCGCTGGAACGCAAGGGGCTGATCAGTCGCGAGCAGAACATGTCGCGTGCGATACAGCTGGCAAATTCTCCAAGGAATCGCTTGACGGTTCGTCTGATCGGAAGTGCTGCAGCCAGCGGTCCGGTACAGCCCGCCGTGTCTCAGGAAGAAACGGTCTGTTTTCAGGAGTTGTTTGAAGGGAGCGATGTGGGGTGTCTGCGAATTGACGGCAACAACTTCAGCGCCTTGAACATTGTCAGTGGTGACATGCTGATGATCAGCCGTGACGCTCCACTGCAGGCGGGCTGCCACGTGGCTGCACTGGACGATCGTCATTCGCTGATCATCTGTCTGGTTCAGGACGGGTCCAGCCATCTTGTGCCGGTCATTACCACGGCGTACTCACCGACAACGCGGCAGGTGTTAGGGGTGATTACCGGAGTGGTACGAAAACTCCGTAAACCTCAGGCTGTTGCGGTGGAATCTGCGGCTTCCTGAAACAGCTGTACCAGAACCTTCCAGCGAGCGAGCAGTTGTTGCAGTTTGCCGGTAGTGACTGTCCAGCGAGACGATCGATTCCCCGCGTGAGGCTCGCGGATCTGTCGCACGCAAGTCACCAGTTCTTCCATCGTGCTGGATTCAAGCAATACAGAAAGCAGCGGACTGCCGGCCGATGGAACGGATGTGTCCACCGGCAGATCAGCGAGTCGGGCGGCTGCAGGCAGTTCCCAGAGTTTTTCGTCAAACAGGCTCACCGGCGACGTTGGTTCTGCCCAGAGGATAAACTGTCCTGCAGGTCTACTGCAACGAATGAACTGTCGCAGGCGATTCTGCAGCAGTTCCACCTGTCCCTGCACTGCTGCGATGTGGGCAGCGAGCGACAGCCCCGCATTGTTACGATCATAGATCCAGTGTGAGGCCGGGATTCGTGGATTGACCTCCAGCAGCCAGAGTCCTTCCGCTGAGAGCAGAAAGTCGAGGCCAAAGACGCCGCGTAGCCCGGATTCGCGGGCGATGGTGACTGCTGTGGCGTGCATGGCGGTTTCAAGGGCTGGCGGGAGTTCGATGGGCCCCACGTTTCCACAAAACCTGAAATCTGTTGCTCCAAGGCAGTCCCAGCCGCACAGTTGCAGGGACGCACCCATCAGGTGCAGATCGTGCCCCGCGGTACACACCATGGCGGAACAGGGAATTCCATCCAGCAAACGTTGAAAATAGACGTCAGGGTCAGTTGGTGCGGCGGCATGTGGTGGGGAATCGTCGCCGCGATACCTCTGAACGCCCATTCCGCCGGCGCTGGTCTGCCGCTTGGAAAGCCATGGCGTATCCGTGCGAGGTGGTGTCCGTGAAATATCCGGAAAACGGACAGGCAGGGGACGCATCCACCGCTGCAGATTCTCCGGACGGCGTACCTTTGCAACGGCTTCGAGCGTCGCACCAAGCACCGGTCGGATTTTTGCCAGCAGTTCGAGGCATTCTGGCGCGTGTTCGAATCCCCCGGCCCAGCAAACAGGAATCTCCTGCGGGAGATCCTGTAGCAACCGCGGGAGTTCGCTGGCGTGGGACAGTGGGCCGCACCACGTGCCACCGGCGCGATTCAGCAGAGACAGCAAATCCCGATCGCCGAAAAAATCGCAACAGATTGGCGTTAAGCCGGCAGCCACTGCGGATTCGGCAAGTGACCGAGTGCTGGCGCTGGCAAGGATAATGGATTTTTCCGGGTAGGGCAGCCTGTGAGCAAACCGTTCGTGCGAACTTGAAGACTCACAGGGCGGGTCGGTTGAAGATGCGGCCAAAAATCGCGATCCTGTGAAAAAGAGGGGCAGTTTCCGGGAAACCCTGATCGTGGAAGATTGTGATTCCGCAGGATCTCGGTATTGTTCCGTTTTTCAGGCGACCTTGTCCACATCACAGGTACCCCATTGCAAAAGCGGCATTTGCGGCTGGTGCAGACAACTGAAATGTGTGGCCCGGAACCTGCCTTGTGACCACGAAGTCAACGCAGTGATTGCCGACTACGTGTGTCGATTTTGCAGAGCTTCTGTGGTCGCCGGGTCCAGCTTCGGATGATTTTTGAAAAGGAATGGAAGATGTCGATGTACGTTGGGGAAGCCCTCGTTGGTGAAGGTAATGAAGTTGCTCATATCGACCTGCTGATCGGCGACAAGGCCGGCCCGGTCGGTATCGCGTTTGCAAACGCTCTGGCAGACCAGAAGGCTGGACACAGCAACCTGTTGGCCGTTCTGACACCGAACGTGGTCGTGAAGCCAGCCACCGTCATGATCACGAAAGTGACCATCAAGGGTGCTCGCCAGGCTGTGCAGATGTTCGGCCCGGCTCAGAAGGCCGTTGCTGACGCTGTGACCGACTGCGTGAAGTCTGGCGCCATTCCAAAGGATCAGGCTGAAAACCTCGTCATCGTCTGCGGTGTGTTCATCCACTGGGAAGCTGCGGACGACAAGAAGATTTACCAGTACAACTACGAAGCGACCAAGCTGTCGATCGAACGCGCCATGAAGAATGAGCCCAAGGTGGACTCTGTTCTTGCACAGCGCGACACAGCCGCTCACCCGTTCTACGCAGGCTGATTTCCTTCAGTCCAGCGAATGCGACGATGCAACGCCGAGGAACCAGATTCCTCGGCGTTTTTTTGTGTGCCGGGATGCCAATCCTACCGGAAAGACCATCGTGCTATGCCCCCGGGACACTTAAAAGGGGCTCAACGGTGCCATGCAACAGCACGTCCACTAGCACGCATGCAGAACGGGGGGAGCATCCCCCTTCCGGGCCAGCGGTGCATGGTACCCGGAGCGATTTGGTCCTTGGCGCGACGTCGCGACTTTTTTCAGGTGCCTCGTTTTCAGGTGCCGTTTTCAGGTGCCAGGCACCTTTGGGTGGGGGGCGGAACTGGAGGGCACTGTGGGGTATCGCGGAATGCATATCCGGGGAGTTGGCGAGGGTCGGGCAGGCTGATGCGGGAAAACCCTGTGTTGAGTGTGAGTGAAATCACGAAATCCGGGTCGTAAACCCCGTGATTTCTCGCTGTTGCGTTGATATTCCTGTGTCTCTCGCGTTCAATACCACTGGCGGGGGATTCCTTTAGCCTCATGATCTGGTCTCGGAAGGCTGAGACTGCTCAGATTGGGCGGTTCATTATTTCGGGTGTCTTGTTTTGTGGCGTGGCTGACTGGTGATCACAGGTTCGATAAATTCCTTTTTCAGCTGCTTCGCGTCAATTTTCTGCGTCTGGTAGTGTGCAGGCATGCAGGATCGTCCGTTTCTTTCGATGGACATTTCCAATCCAACGTGGTGGGCCTACGTTGCGTTGCTGATCGTTGCTGTCTACTTTCGATTTTCACGGGTCTTCAGTGTTCGGAATTTTGACCTGATCCTGTTGATTCTGTTGTCGACGTCGTTGACTGCGACGGTGTCCTGGAAAGACCGCAGCTGGCCTCGGCAGGTCTCCGCGAATCCTCTGCAGACCCGTTTACCGGCGGACCGTGCCCTCGGGACTCGGACAATACCGGTTTCGCTTTCTACGCGGCAATTGGGTGCGGTGGCGTCATCCAACGAAGAAGCTATCGGTGGCGTGGAGCCTGCCAACGTTTTGCCGGTCGACGAGAAGAACTCGCGTGAGCCGGGCTCCGGAGGTCTATCGGCGTTGCAGCATCCTGTATCGCGTTGGGGATCGCTTGGCCTGCTTGTGGTCACGGCGGTGCTGTTGATGCGTTTGATCATGGATGAAAATCTGTCCCGTCGTCCTCGGCTGGATCAGAACCTGAATTTTGCCGGCTTGACGTTTTTATGTATCCCAGCGTTCGGCATTCTGATGGCCCATGTGGCCTTATTGTCCCCGCATCTGAATACGCAGAAAGCGATGCTGTACGGGAAGGCGTTGCTGGAGCGTCAGGACGTGCGTGTGGATCCGGATGCTGACAGCACGGAGCATCCGGCTCCCACGGAGACGCTGGTGGCGGCGGGTGGAAGTATCGTGGGAGAACTCGCGGATAAAGAGCCGGACTGGATTGCTCGTGGTTTGGTGATCAGTGCGCACACGCTGGTGGTGCTGGGATTGATGGCGATCGGTAGGTGGCATTTTGCCAGTGTGCAGCTGGGCGTCGCGATGATTTGTCTGTACTTGCTGTTGCCGTGTACCGGGGTCTACGTCCATCGACTGAGCCATGTGCTGCCAGCGGCCTGTTTGATCTGGGCCTTTGCCAGTTATCGCAAACCGGTGGTTGCGGGAGTGTTGCTGGGGTTGGCCAGTGGAACGCTGTTTTTTGCTGTGTTTTTGCTGCCGCTGTGGACGGTCTTCTATGGAAGGCGTGGTGGCCTGCGTTTTCTGATTTCCGTGATGGCCGTGGCGGCGATTCTGATCACGTCACTGATGTTCATTTCCCGGGACGCCAGTTCGTTTACCAGCAAGCTGATCACGACAGCCAACTGGACGGTGTATCGATTGCTTCAGGACCCGGTGGTGACCGGTGATGCGAATGTCAGCCATCTGACGATTCGGATCATCATGGCCGCCTTGTTTTTTGTGATGTTGACGGCGATGACCGTGTTGCCGCGTCCAAGGAATCTTGAGAACCTGCTTGCCAATTCGACCTGTCTGATTGTTGCGGCTCAGATGTGGTACCCGGACGACATTTGTCATTATGTCATCTGGTATTTGCCGCTCCTGTTATTAATCATCTTTCGACCGCGTCTGGACCACCTCATTCCGCCGCAGGCCGAAGAGTCCGTGGCGCCCGCTGTGTCTGTTGCCTGAGTACGAGGGCATATCAGACGACACCTGGGTCGGGAGGGTGCAAAGTTCGGGAACACGTGGTTTCCTCAGCCCCCTTACTTCTGCCGATTTTTTCGTGAAATGTACCCCGCAGAACTCTGGTGTCCTGATCTTCCGCTGTGTTGTGGAAACTGACGCAGGTTCGCCTTCCCAATCTCATCGGAGCGGACCAGAATACGCTGGGTGGTTATGCGGCGAGCACGGGCGATTTCCCGGGATTTTGCCCCAGGAGGTCTGTTCTGCACCGGAATTGACCTGGGGAGCTCAGGCTGTGTTCGGCGTGCTTCCCGGAATCTGACGACGGCAATCAAGGAAATGACTCATGCAGATGTCCCTTGTGGCTTTTGCCTTCCTGATGAATTCGGTGTGGCTGTCGCCTCAACCACCGGAAGAGTCTGGTTTGGGCACATACCGGATTCAGCAGGTGCGAGTCGAAGTGGTTTCCGGTGAGTCGCGTGAACAGCCCGGATTGGAAATCGCCGTGCAGGTTGTTCTGCAAGGCGGCCAGTTGGTGCCCCGAAGGGCTCGCAGGTTTCCTGTGCTGCTGATCAATGATCAGGGGCTGGAGATGGGTGGAGCGGGGACGATTGTCTCCGAACTGGTGAAGCCGGGACAAAGTCGTACGGTGGAACTGACTGCGCGGATCCCTGCCCTTCCGAAGGACGAGCCTCGACTTCAATTATGGCTGCCGGGGATGGTCCCGGATCATTTTGCTGATCGGCTTGTGCAGAAAGATGTGGAGAACGCTGCACCACCTGAAGAAGGCGTGGAAGATTTCGTTCTGAACCTGAATCAGTATTTTCGTGAAGATAACCCACTGAAAAGCAATCGCTGCGGACCGGATGGCGTTCTGGAAGTCATTGCGGTGAGCCGCAATCTGGACATGGCCGCTGCGTGGGTTCTGTTTGAGTTTCTGAAGAAACGCGGTGGCGATAGTGCGGAGCGTCTGGTGATTGTCCCGCTGGAGGGCAGAACCATCGAGGCCAGTGAAGAAATCGTCAGCTGGATCGCCGCTCTTGCTCGTGAAGATGCTGCCAATGCCCCGGCGGCGATTCTGCCCACACTGGGAAAGCCTCTGCGTTTTTCGGCCACCGGCGGGATGCTGAAACCTCAGGCTCAGCGTTTTTCCGGGAACACAGGAACGCGTGGTTTGGCTTCTGGCAGCTATGCAACGGCAGACGAGGCTATTCGTCACGCGCTGACACCGGTTTACCGTTTTGCCTCAGTGGAACGTGCGATTGCCGATTTGCGGAGTGATGTGGCGGGAATTCGTCGTGCGGCGCTGGCGGGATCTGTGGACCGGTTGACGGAACAGCAGGCCAGGGTGCTGATCGAGTTTGCGCACTCGGGGTCGGTGGAGCGGCAGTTGGAAGTCGCCGCCTATCTGAATCAGATTCCCGGTCCTGAGGCAATCGTGGCGCTCAGAGAGCTCAGTCTGGGCGAGGACCAGCGGGTTGCTGCGACGGCATTGGCTGGGTTGGCGAACAGTCTGGATGTTCAGGCGGTGGCAGCAATGTCAGAAATCTGGGAGGCGGGGCAGCAGCGTCCCGTCTTGCGCAGCCTTGCAGCAACGGAGATGGCCGCGTCGCTGAATGATCGCTGGATCCCGTTGCTGACGTCCTATGTGGACGAATTTCTGGAGTTGGCTGTTCAGGGGCACATTGCAGGGCACACGCCGGATCAACTGCGGAGGGTTCTGCTGTATCTGTCCGATCGGAGCTCAAGGGAAGTCGATCAGCAAATTCGAAATCGGATCGAAGCCATCGCACTGACCCCGTTTCAGGATGTTCTGATCTGGTACCTGCGGCGGCAACAGGATCCCGAATCGATCGAGGTGATTCGACGCGTCGTGACGTCACGTCTGCAGGCAGGACTGGTCAGTGATAACGTGGAAGGGGCGGCTACGGATTTGCGGGATCCCGCGTGGACCGAGTTATTTCTGGCGGATTACTATCGAAAGCGAGTTGCGGGAACCAGTCAGAATACGCTGCGGTGTGTGCTTGCCTGTGCAACTCCGGAGCAAATCACTGAAATCGCTCAGCAAACCGCAGAGCTGGACGATGCCGCGATCGAGGAGTTGTTGCGTTACATGGCGGCCACGGGTCATCCGGCATTCCGGACGCTGGCTATGCAGCAACTGCAGAGACGGGGCAATACGTCCATCAATGCGATTCAGGTCCTTGGAGCGGATGCTTCTGAAGATTCCCTGAAGCTATTGATTGACACCGCTCGGCGGCATGTTGCAGAGCTGGAGGGAACTCGTGACGCATCGGTGGAAGGACAGCAGTTCCTGCAGATACTCCTCGATTATCTGGCCACGTTCGCCCATCCGGAGTGTCGTCGCCTGATCAATCAACTTTGTCGCGATCGCAACGTGTGGGTGCGTGAACTGGCTCAGGAACGGTATCGCAACGCGATCAGTCGTTCTCCCGCCATGCGTTTCCTGTTTGAGGAGAATCAGTCGCGCGAAGCCGGGGATCTGAAAGCCGCTTCTGAGGCGCTGGAGTCGGCACTGAAACAGGACCCATTTCTTGCCGAGGCCTGGTTGCGTCGAAGTTCTGAACGGATGCATGCCGGGGAATTTGAGGCCGCTCTGGCGGATCTGCAGCGTGCTGGAGAACTGTCACCGGAGAGTACTGAGGTGACCAGTATGATCGCACTGGTGATGATTCGTGTGGGACGGGTCGATGAAGGTTTGAAGACCACCGAAGAGCTGGTCCGGCAGGCACCGGAGGATGATTTTGCGCTGTACAACGGAGCCTGTGCCTACGCGCGTGCTGCGGAACGACCAGACGTGGCCTCTGAAAAACAGCAGCAGTATGTGACTCGAGCGATTGAGCTGCTGAAGAAAACAAACGAAACCGGGTTTACGGATTTCGAGCATCTGGCGGCAGACGTTGATCTCAACGTTCTGCATCAGCATCCGGAATGGAACGCCTTGCTGGAAGGCGCACGGGCTAACGCAGCAAAAAACGCAGTTCCGCAGGAATAGGTGGCGTAGGCGTCAGGTCGAAAACTCATAACGTTTTGCCGTTACGGGGCACTTCTGACAAACGGCCGTCCTGCATCGTCAGCACCCGATCCGCAACGTCCAGGATTCGCGGGTCGTGGGTGACCATCAGAATGGGTCTGCCTCGCTCACGTGCCAGTGCCTGCAATTGATTCACGACTTCCCGCCCCGTAGTTCCGTCCAGCGCCGATGTGGGCTCATCGGCCAGAACCAGCAGAGGATCACCAACGAGGGCCCGGGCGACGGCGACACGCTGTCTCTGTCCACCTGACAGTCGCGATACCGGATACGTCAGTCGGTCCTGCAGACCGACCTGACACAGGATCTGCTTTGAGCGGTCCTGGGCTTCGCGTTTGGAGATTTCAGGCTGCAGGTCAAACATCACCTGCACATTCTGTATGGCGGTGAGAAACGGCAGCAGGTTATGGGCCTGAAAGATAAAGCCAATTCGTCGACGCAACGCCAGCAGATCGGCAGGTGTGGCGTGGTGCAGGTGGTGACCGAGGACTGTCAATTCTCCTTCCTGCATTTTGCGCAATCCGGCAATGAGGGTCAGAAGTGTCGTCTTACCGGATCCGGAGGGGCCCGTCAGCAGGACAATTTCGCCGGGATTGATCTGCAGGCTGACCTCAAACAGGATTTGCTTGCGCAGGTCATCTTCACCAAACCAGAAGTTGATGCCGGCACCGGAGATCACTGCGTTGGTGGTCATAGGATATGCACTCAGCTTCTGCGGGACTTGAACGGCAGCGAACCCGTGTGAACCGTTTCGCGTTGTCGTCCACACCAACCTGTCGGAAAGACGCCTGAGACCGTTGCCCCACGACCTTATTGTCCGTCCGGAGTTTTTTGATCATCGCGTCAATGAAGCGTCATCTGTCCATGGGACACCACCACCGGTGCGGCAGCTGGTCCAGCAAGTGCTCAGCAGAGTTCACTGGTACCTCCAGCTCTGTGTGCAGTTCTGCTCCGTCGGTCAAAACTCTCTGAGTGCGTTCGTGTGGCATTCCTGATAAACGCACCAGTCCGCCACATGAATCCATCGCGTTCAGTGACGACCATCAGCCATTCATACCGACCAGATGCTGCAGGATTCGATCACAGGCTTCGGACTTATTCAGTGCGTAGAAGTGAATCCCGGGGACGCCTTCGCGTTGCAGTTCTTCGCATTGACGAATCGCATGGTCAACCCCGATGTCAAACTGGGCTTTCGCATCGTCTTTGACGGCTTCGAGGCGGGTGGCAAGTTCTGTGGGGAAAACGGTGCCGCACATGGATGTGATGCGCTGGATTCTGGAAAAATCCGTAACTGGCATAATGCCGGGGACGATGGGGATACGAACGCCCATCTGTTCACAGCGCTCGCGAAACGCAAAGAAGTTCTGGTTGACGAAAAACAATTGTGTGAAGATGGCGTCAGCCCCAGCATCCACTTTTCGTTTGAGGTTGATCAGGTCCACGTCCATCGAGGGAGCCTCGATGTGTTTCTCAGGATAGCCGGCAACACCGATGCCCATGTCCGGATGCAGCCGGCGGATCAGTTCGACCAGTTCGTTGGCGTTCTTCAGGCCGCCCTCAACCGCGCGGAAGGAATCCTGGCCGGCTGGCGGATCACCGCGCAGGGCCATGATGTTTCGAACGCCCGCGTTCCAGGCTGTTTCGAGCCATGTGGACAACTCAGCGACCGTGGAACCGACGCAGGTGAAGTGAGACATCGCCGGTCGGCCGAGATGCTGCTGAATTTCGCGGCACCAGGTTAACGTGCGTTCCTGCGTGGATCCTCCTGCACCATAGGTGCACGAGATAAAGGCCGGATTATACCGAACAAGTGTCTCGAGGCTGCGTTTTAACGCCTGGTCGCCATCCGCCGTTTTGGGCGGGAAAATCTCAATTGAAAGCACCGATTTCTGACTGGAAAACAGTTCCGACAAACGCATTGCAGATCACTCACATCGAAAACCATCAGGGACGCGGACAACCGGCAGTTGCTGTCGGCACCACATGGCATCTGCCTGCCATCATGGTTCAACAGGAAAAACAGCCGCAAAAATACCCAATGCCGCTGTGTCAACCCGCCCGGAAGTGGGAAGAATAACGAATGGATGGAGCATTCTGGCAGGCAATCGCGGGATTCCCTGGTTCAGAATCAGGAATTTCGGCGAACGACACGGTGAAAATGCAGCTCCACCTCCCGATCGATCACTCGACGCGCCCCCTCCACAAGGCAATTGGCCTCATGGTCCGTCTCTCCAAGGCGTTTGACTTCCTCAAGTGATGTTCCCGGCGGAACACTGAACGCCGCCTGGTAAACGATCTGATTTCCCGCATCAAGTTCGGGCACGATGAAGTGCACGGTGGCCCCGAAGCACAGCATGTGATGTTGCCATGCATCCTCGTACGGGCGGAATCCGGGAAACGATGGCAGTAACCCGTGATGCAGATTGATGATACGTCCACCGGCGAACTTCCAGCACAATTCCGCTGGCAGCACACGCATGTAGCGTGCCAGAAGCACATAATCGATCTGCATTTCGTCGATGGCTGCTTCCAGTTTTGAGTACTCCGGGTTACCGCGGTCGTCGCCAATCGATAGCCACGGGACATCAAACTGCTCCGCCAAACTGCGACAAGCTGTCCGATTACCTGCCATCAGGGCGACTTCCGCCTTCAGCCGGCGGTCTCTGACGGCCCGCAGGACGGCTAGCGCAGGCTCCGTACGATAGGTCGTGCAGATGGCCAGTCTCGGTGGCCGAACATGTTCATCGCGGCTCCAGACTCGCACCTGCAGGCCCCGCTCATGGCCGATCGCCGTCAATTCCTTGCGCAGATCCGCAATCGCGCCGCCTGTCCACTCAATCCGCATCAACATCGCGAACAGACGCTCAGAATCGCGATCGTACATCTGGATTTCGTGAATATTGGCTCCTGCCCCCGTCACACAATGGACAATGGGATCGGCAAGGCCCTTGTGATCCGGCCCAACAGCTGTGATGGTCACCTGCATAACAGATTCTGATTCTTTGATAGTTCCCAAAAACTCGAGGCCACGATCACGAATGTCGTGCCAAACGCTCTAACCGCAGGACTCTGCGGTTTTTCCCCGCCGGTTCATCAAATTCTCAAACCTGCGTCCGACAAATAAAAGCGGGGCTCGTTTGAGCCCCGCCTGATTGCAGTGATGCTGACTGGTTAAGTCGAGGACGCTGACGGAATTTTCGCGGAATTCCTGCAGCGTCCTGATTCCTCAGTCCCCCGGAGGCAGACGGCTGTCAGCCAGCCGCTCCGTCCTCGTCACGACGACGGCGTCGCAGGGAGACCAGTCCGAACAGGGCTCCCAGCACTCCCGCCGATGCGGAGCGGGACTCCGTTTTCTCGACGATGGCTTGCGCCGCGGGGGCCACCACAGGCTCCGCCTTGTCTTCCCACCATGTCTGCTGATCCCATGCGGACAGCACCTCGTCGCTTTGCTGAGCGTCTGCTTCGTCCATGACCACGACCGGCGTCGCAGGAGCCTGCGTGCCAGAAGTGGCCATATCTGTCGCAGCATCCTGAATCGCCTGGGTGCCAGTTCCTGCGATTTCTGATCGCAGCATGCCGACGGTGATGTCGGATGCGGATTCCTCCAGCACCGAGGCCACCGCGGTCAGTCTCCATGTACCGGCATCTTCAGTCGGCACTGCGTTTTCGTTCGCAGTGATTGTGAAGTCCACCGGAACGCTCCAGAGACCAGCGGCTCCCGTGCCGGAGTTGAAGGCCCGTACCCAGACTCGCAGATCGCCCTTCACAAGGTCGGACGATGGTGTGAACGAAGTGGCATTGATACCACTCTGTCGCAGCAGAACCTTAGATGGATCGGCCACGTTGATGATGTACACCTCGTAGCTGGATGCTCCGTCCACAGTTCCCCAGCTGATTGTGGGGCGTTTATTGGCAGACGTCGGGATGGCATTCACCTTCGGACGACCACCCACGAAGAATTCGATGAACTTCGTGTAGTCGCCCTGAGTGTCCGCACTGCGTGCCCGAACATACGCTCGGTAGATCCCCTGCGGCAGCGGACGTGCATCATCCACCGTAAACGTCGTGTCGGTTGTGTTCCGGAAAATGTAGTTCTCAACGACACTGGTCGTGAGAACCTGATCCATTCGGAAGTCATAGCTGGTGGCGCCGGCCGGAATCGAGCCATTCAGCAGTGCCGACATATTGTTCCACGAAAACGTTGGCGTTGTGTCGAACGTGGACGATGAGGGACCGTTCAGGGTTGGTGCTGTGACGATCTGGAAGTCCTTCTGAACACTCCAGTTGCTGAAGTCGCCGAAGGCACTTCGAGCCTGAGCCCAGAAGCGATATCGTCCGATCGGCAGATCCTTTGGAACGGTGAAGTTCAGCGATCCCAGTCCGGAAACGTCATAGAGCACCGTGCCACCCGTGGACATGCTGGAAACATAAACACGGTAGCTCTGAGCGCCCTGGACACCTTCCCAGGTCAGTGTTGGTGTAGCATCGTCGATGCGTCCCGTCGGTCCGATCAGCGTCGGCGGTGTCGTGACACGGAAGGTCTTTGTCAAACTCCAGTCAGAAACAACGGCGGCATCCACTGCGGAATACGTGCGAGTCCAGACCTGGTAGGTGCCCAGAACCAGGTTCGATGTGGCTGTCCACGCCGTGCCACTGATTCGGTTAGCTCTCAGGTAGGTCGTGGAATTCGGACCTTCGACCTTGTTGATCCAGATATCACTGACTGGATCAGCCCCGGCACCCACTGGAACCGTCCACGTGAATTCCGGCCGTGCAAGGAAGGTAGTTGCAACTGGATTCACAACTACAGGCCGCTCGGTGATCGTCACTGTCCATGGAACGCTCAGAGCGCCGAAATCACCAGTTGTTGAACCGGCTGCCGCCTCATTGATCGCACGCACCGTGTAACGATAGCGTCCGATCGGGAGTTCCGTGGTACGAGTGAACGAGTTGGTGCGGATGTTGCCGGCACGGAAGACTTCCGCTCCGCTGCCGTAGTTCTGGTTAACAACCAGTTCGTAGGAATCAGCCGCAGGAACGGCGTTCCAGACGAAGGTGGGTGTCGAATCCGGCAGGCGAGACCCGTTGGCCGGCGACGTGACCGTAATGCTCGGGGAATATCCGAACACCGCCGGAATGCTCCACGTGCTGCTGTCACCCGACGAGTTGAAGGCACGCACTGAGAATCGGTAGAGAGCCAGTGTCAGGTCCGCAGTGGGTGTCCACGACGTTCCTGTAATTCCGGAGACTGTCCGAACCACGACGTTGTCGGTCAGGTTGAACAATTCCACTTCGTAGGTTGATGCACCAGTCACACCGGTCCATGACAGTGTCGGTCGGGGAACGATGACTGTTCCCGGATTCACAACCGTCGGGGCTGTACGGACCTGGAAGCGGGTTGGAGCACTGAGATCACCCCACTGATTAGCCTGATCCTTCGCCTGGACGGTGACTTCGTATCGGCCCAGCGGCAGCGTTGTTGCAACCTTGTATTCATTCGGCACGGCCAGACCAGCCGTGTCAAATTCCGTGAGGACAACAACAGCACCCGTGGTCAGAGAGCGAATGTTGACACGATACGATTTCGACTCGAGGACCTCCGTCCAGCGAATGGTGGGCCGGCCTTCCTGGATGTCACCGATCGGCGACTGCACATTAATTGCCACCACATCAAACTCTGAGGTAGCCGCAACTCCGGCAGTGCCCGCTTTGTTGAACGGAGTCACCGTGACAGTGTAGGTGCCCAACGCAAGTGCCGGAGTGATGTCCGTGACACTGAAGGTGGTGGAGGAATTCGAATAGACGGTCTGACCGGTCGAATTGCTCTGCACCACGATGCTGTAGTAGAAGTTCTCCGGATGGACTGTCCACTGGACCACTGGTGTGGTGTCGCTGGTCTGCGGGCGAATCCCATTAGACGGCGTGATATCGATTGGCAGCAGAATCGATGGTGTAACAGGCTGCGACAGTGGCAGCACCTGCACCACATAGTCTTCCACTTCCCCGTCGGCCGCTCGGCCGGTTGGAGCCAGCCCACCATCACTGCTGATGCGGAATCGCATGGTCTTGCCACCGAATGTCGTATCTGCCGGAACCATGAACTGGAAGCGATTGAGCCCCGCGTTCACGACTGTTCCTGCCAGATCGCTCAGGCGTTCATCTGCCCCGAACTGGCCATCGCCATTCAGGTCAAACCAGACGTCCAGTCGACCGCTCCTGGTCACAGTGACGTCGACATAGCCGGGCAGTGCAATCGACCCGGATTCCAGTCGGATCGGGAAGGCAACTCCATCTTCATCGCTCTGGTTGTCGAGGTCATCACCCAGTGCTGCTGTTCCTGGCTGTCCGTTGCGTTCACTGTCGACCAGAGTCCCGAGTCGCAGTGAATTGCTGATGGTGTGAGCCGCTCCGGCATCGACTTTCAGCGTTCCAAAGGTGCTGTCTGCATCACCGTAATCCACAATCAGCGTCTGCAGCGTGGTCGTGACGGTCCCGGTGTTATTTGCGGCACCACTGGAATCAGTCACTCTGAGGTGAATGTCGGACGTGCGTGGCGCCGTAATTCCGAGGCCCTTCAGATACTCCCAGCTGACGGAGAATACGGCTGCGGTGCCACCTGGAAGCGCATCGGTCAGATCGGTTTCCCAAGTCCCGTTATTGTCGAGGTCCCACGCGAAGGACAGTGTCTGTCCGAATGGAGTATCCACGTCGTAGCTGGCGCTGGCGTCCAGAGTCAAATCGTCTCCATCGTCAATAATGTACGAACCCGTCACTGCTACTGGTGCATCATTGATCTGAATGACTGTGATTCGGACATCCTGTGGCAGAGATGTATCGACTCCCGGTGTTATGCCACCGTTATCACTCAGGACGATCTGCAGGGTGGAAATCCCTGCAGTGTCCGGAGCTGACAGGTAGCGGAAGAGACCGGTTGATGTGACCTGTGGTGTCGGTGCCACAAAGGCCAGATTGCCGGACACGGTGGCGAGGTTCTGAATACTCCAGCTCAACGTCTGGCCGACTTCATCCAGGGCCGTTGCTGGTCCTGGAGCGTATGTGGCGAAGACATTGGTGGACTGCATCACAGCGTCTTCGTTGCTGGTCAGTCGAACTTCACCGCCGACGACAGACACTCCACCACTCAGCGTATAAATCGGCGCGTCGTTCACGGCGGCCACTACGATTGTGAATGTCTGTCGTACGCTGTTCAGACTGCCATCATTCAGCCAGACATCAACGATCGCGGTTCCGTTGACGTCCTTCGCCGTGGTGAACGTCAGCTGACCGTAAGTCGCCGGGTTCAGCGGATCAAGGGAAATCGCCGGAGCCGCCGAGAAGAAGGCGGCGGGACTTCCGGACCAGGCACCTGTTACGGTCCAACTGAACCGGGCTGTGATCGACTCCAGTTCATTCGGCGGTCCGGCCACCGCATTGGTCATGAATCCCGGAATGGTCCGGGCGCCTTCGTCTTCAGTGGCTGCCACAGATGTCTGCGGCAGCGTGAACGTGGGAGCATCGTTGACCGGAGTCACGTTAATGTCGATGACGTCCATATCCTGCTGAGGCGCTGCCGGTGGTGTTGGAGGGCCGGTGAAGCCGCCGAGGTCATTGGTCGTGATGGTCACCGAGGCCGGGCCGAAGTAGTCGGCTGTCGGGAGGAAGGACATGCCTTCCAGAGCCCGGTTGATCGCATCCACAAGTCCCTCAAAGGTCATCGTGGCGTCATTGGTGCCATCGCCGACCGAGAAGGTCAGACCCGTGGTCTGGCCGAGTGAAACAGAACCATTGACAGCAGACAGCGTGACGCGAAGAACGTTGGTTCCGAGCCACACGTCAGGATCCGCGACGCTGACAGCATTGCCTGAGCCGGTGCTGAAGATGAGTGCTGTGTCTTCCGGTGTCGTCTGGTTAACGGGGACCGTGTTCATCGGCGGATCATTGACACCGTCCGTCAGCAACAGTGTGAACTGAGTTGTTCCATCGGTTCGGTTCGGTGCAAGATAGTTACCGGCGAGGTCCCGAATGCCATCGACAGGGTCGGCGGTCGTGTCGTTGTTGTCCACCACGATGCGATACTTCCGTTCAAACGGGAAGGACGTCGTGGACCGGAATATCACCTCGTTCGTCACGGAGTTGTACACAAATACATAGTCCGTACCCGGCTGCAACAGCCCTTCCGTAACGACCGTTCCGTCAGGGAGATTTGGCAGGTCGGATGCCTGCTTTACGCCGTCGTCCATGTACAGCTTGAACTGTGAACCATTCAGCAGCACACGTCCGTCATCCACACCGATGCCGATATCAGACAGAGTGATAATCAGCTCACGAACAGTTCCGGCGAGATTTAGCCACACGGCATCGAGGCCGGTGTTCAGGTCATCCGGAGACTGATCCAGCGGTGTAGTGAACATAGCCGTGGGGCGGAAGAAGTCCACACGGTCGATCGCCCCGCGATCCTTGAAGACGTTAGCCCCCTGAGCCGCCGGTGTCGTCACATCAGGGTCGTCACCACGCAGCTGTCCGTAAGCATCGTTGAGTGGCGTCTTGATCGGTGACACACCGAGACCCAGCGGCTGCCGAACGGTAATGAATGGGGTTCGGTCCGTCAGGGTATCGATCGAGCTGTCAATCGCTTTGGACAACGGAGCTGGATAGAAATTACGACGCGTCTGATCGACGAAGAGCGGATCCGTGCCCGTCAATACGATCGGGAACGAACCTGTCCCCAGACCACCAGTGATCGCGTTTGTACCATTGTTGCGATACAGGGTCCCACCGAGGACGGTCCCCAACGCCTGAGAGCTGGCATCGACCGAGATACCGGTGACCAGGTCGGCCACGATATTGTTCAGCAGTGTTGGGCTGGCGTTCTGTTCCACCTGGATACCAACGCCCACGCGATTGGTCGCATTGCCGACGATGGTATTGTTGATGATGCGTCCGACGGGCACCGGCCCGACGGAATCTGTAGCGCCCTGCGGCACATCGCCACTGAACAGAATTCCGCCCAGTCCGCCCTGCACGACCACATTGTTGGAGATGACCAATCCGGGCACCCAACCATTGACGTTGGGTTCCCGCAGATTACGTACGGGACCGGCATGTGGAAGCACGCCCGCGCCGTTTGGATTCGGGCTGCCGCTGCGTGCCCCTGCGTCAGAAACGATCCCCCAGTTCAGGGAGTCTGACACGAAGTTGGAGCGGATCAGCATCTGACCCTGATCGCGGAACTGATTCTGATCACCATAGCCGCTGTTGAAGACCACTGTCGTCGGATCTTCAATCGGACGGAGCACGCCCTCAGCTGTCGTATCACGTCCCGGTACGAACTGAGACACGACCTTGCGGTTGGTGCTGAACGTCACCTCCACATTCGCAGCCAGATCCCAGATCGGTTCTGCGAAGAAGTCGATGTCGATTCCAAAGATCAGCTGGTCGTTCTTCTCAAATCCCGGTCCCGTCTGAGATGGTGTGACGATTTGCGAGAAGTCGATGACCAGCACATCGAAGTTACCGCCGAAGGCAAATCGCGGAACCCGTGGGTTGGAAGCATCCAGCGTGGTGAAGGTCGGCGTGTCGAAATCGGAGGCCGCATTGATTGACGGCCCATCTCCGTTCCCACCAAGCACTGAAATCGGGTCGAATGTCTGGCCGGCGGGAAGCTGAATACGGATCTGGTGAATCTGCTCGGGATAACCGGTGCGAGGATCAATAAACGGTGTGGTGTTCCGGAAGGTAAACAGCGCGTTGGAGCCCGCTGTGTTGCCAACCGGCTGCATTGTGCCGTAAATCCCCAGCGGCATCTGATCACTGCCGGGCGACTGCAACCCGTCCACCAGAGTGACCTGGGCATTCCCGTAGAGATTGACCAGAGTGCTGGTGCTGTCGATGCCGGACTCGGCTGCACCATCTGCCAGCGAAGCACGGATCTTCAGCAGCCCCTGGACCTGCGTCGAGTTGATGGCGTCACGAATGCGAGCGGCAATGTCGACGGCAGAATCACCCGTCAAATGCGAAACCGTCTCAAACCGTGGATCAATGACCGCGTTGCGTGCCGGATTGAAATAGATCGGCTGGCTGCCGGGCAGCACACCATTCATCATCCGTTCGTCTTCATATTCGAACGTCACCGAATTCACGCCGTCACTGATGACAAACGTCTGGCCGTCGCGCAGAGCATTGGCAGACGTAACGCGAATGGAGAGTTGATCAACCTCACGAGCGTTGGTGTCCATCGTCCGGAACGGAGGATTTGGAAGCGGGCTGCCCTCGCGATAGCTGGCATAATCCGCAGCCCGACGAATCTCAACGTCGTAGGCTCCCTCCAGAATGTCCTGATAAGGGTTCAGGTTGTTACGATTTGCAATTTCCGGGTTGGCAATGAATGCAGCCACTCCGGGCGCTCCGGTCACCATCTCGCCCCGCTCTGCAGCGCCGATGATGATGTCGTCGATATACATGCCCTCGAACGCGTTATTTGTACCGCGTTGTGCATTGGTCGCTGTGTCATAGTAGCCACCGAATGAATCTCCTGGCAGCGATGTCGTGTGACCCATCGGACCAGGGTTGGTCACGTAGTGATTGATGATGCGGACCAGATCACCGCTGGACTTGATATTGAAGCGGTCAACCACGAGTGGAGTTGCGGCACCACGAGCGTTGACTGCGTGGCCGGCAACTGACAAATGCAGCGTGTAACGCTCTGCAGGTGCCGCTCCGCCGGCAAATGGGGGAACGCCGACCTGGATATAGTACTCGCCTGGCGCCAGTGTGGTGTCAATGTACGACGTCACAAAGTTACTGCCGATATCCAGCTGCGAGCCGGTCAGATTTTCGATGACGGTATTTCCCAGCCCGTCCACAATTCGCAACAAGGAGTTGAAGCTGGGATTGGTACCGTCAAGGTCCACGAGAACCCGACGATTCAACGCGCCACCCGGCACCACAAACCGGTAAAAGTCGGTTCCGGTAAAGGCGCTGGAGGTTGCAATAATGGAAATATGCGGCAGCGGAGTGGCCGTGCTCTGCTGAATCGTATTATTTGCCGCGTTCGTCCAGGAGAGCAGTTCAAGGTTCTGAGCGAACAGCGGGTCTGCGACATTATTGAGCTCCGCTTCCTTGTAGACTCCGGCCGGCAGCAGGTGCCCGGCCAATGCCGTGGCCATAACTTCGGCCACTTCATTGCGGCTCATTCCCGCGTGAATGGTGACGGCAGTTGTCCCCGGAGTCACACCGGGCGCCCCTTCGACCAGCAGACCAGCGCCCGCACTCTGCAACAGTGTCATTCCCGCAGTCGTAATCGGCTGGCCCTGCGGCTGCAGAATCAGATTAATGCGGTTTCCATTTCTGTGCGTGAATAATTCAGTCAGCGGTCCCGCGGTTAAACGCAGAACCTCGGCGTCAATCGCGTTCTCCATCGCCCGAGCAATCTCATTGGCGCTCATGGAACTGTTGATGTTGACTGCAATATTGCCAGCCGTGACCCCGTTTCCAGCCTTATCGAATTCGAGCCTCATGGTTGATCCGGAGGCCCCGATTGTGAAGGTTTCGCCTTCAGCAATCTGGTTGAATGACGGAGCAACCAGGGTGTAGCCCATATCAAGTTCAAACTGATTCACACCTTCCAGGATGTAGCTCTGTCCATCGCGCAGTTTATGGCCTTCACGAGCGTACATTTCTTCGCCGACGGTGGTGATGTCGCCAACATTCACAGAACCGCTGGTATCGAATTCAAACCGCAGACGCAGATCCGAGCGTCCTGCGAAATTGCTCAGATCCACGCGCGCCTGACGCCACGTCGGTGTCGCCGACTCGTCATAAAGCTCAACCACATCTGGTGACAGCTGAGCGGTCGGGAAGGTGGTCACCCCGGCCGGACCGAGGTCCTGCTCATCGTCGCCAGTCAACGGACCACGATAAGAATCATTCGTTGCTGCGAGGACCCAGTTGGTTCCATCACCGACGTACACCCTCATGGCGTCCGACATGGACCGTACGCCTGGCTGGTAATCCAGACTGTCTGTCTGCAGCAGGTAATTGAAATAAAGCGTCGGTTTGTCACCGGCAGAGTAGCCTTCGAGGCTGAACGGATTGCTGAGATATGTTCCGTGAGCTCCGCCCGGGAAGTTGTAATTATTGACTGTGCCGAGGCTACCGAAATCGTTCTTATTGCCGGCGAGAATGCCACCCGCCTGGTTGCCGAAGTACAGGCTGGCCCCGCCCGGAGACTCCAATCGCGTTCCATCCTGTGCATCGAGAATACCATGTCCCGCCTGTGTTGAGCGGTTTCCGGTCAGGGCCCACAGGTTTTGCTCCAGAGTGCCGAAGGTCAGGGCTGCAGCGGGTAATCCGGTTTCAAGCACAGACTGGCCATCCACGAAGAACGGTACTTCGTCGCCAAAGTTCGCCGCCGGGTCCAGAATGTTCGGACCTGTGGCCAGGGCGTAGATATTTCCCTGATCGTCTGATGCGAACAGAGTCGTTGCGTACGCTCCACCTTCTACTTCGTCCGGCCCGAGTGTCAAGCCCGTCAGGTTCGCGATGGCGCCGTCCGGTGTGCGAATGGTCGTTCGATTGGTGACCAGGCCTGTGATCAGATTGAGTTCCACAAGCAAGCCGGTGCTGGTGACCCCGTAAAGTGACGCTCCACTGAAGGCAACGCCCCGAACGATACCGGTCACTGAGGTTGGGAAGGCGCCCAACTCCACGATGTCTGTTCCCGACAGATTACCAAACCCGGGGATGTCCTGGTCGTTGACCCGCCCATTGCCGGAACGTACCGTATCGGAGACTGCAGCGCCGGTTCGAACGTTGAACTGGTAGATCAAATTGGGGCGATACAGTCCGTCTCCTCGAGTGGCTACGAGAAGTCCGCCTTCCACGTCTGGTATCGCGTAGGTGAAGGCCGTGACCACCATGCCGGCATTCGAGTTTCCAACGGTGATTTCCCCGGGATCCGTGTCCGTATCTTCAAACGTTGCGATGCCTTCGCCGCCAATATCGGTACGAGCCGCGGTGCCGGTATTGATCTGGAAGTACGTGCTGTCGGACGCGTCGGTACCTCCGGTCGCACGCCATCCGTACAACTCGCCGTCCTGTCGCATCATGATTTCATTGTGAGGAACACCAGTGTCGCCGACGATATTAACAAGGGTACCGGTGTAAGAATTGATGATGTAAACGTTTCGACCGTCACTGACGAACAGCGGGACATCACCAATGTGATAATTGATCGAATTCTGGCCCTGTTCGCCGTCAGCAAACTCGTAAACCGGAGCGACAGAGTTCCCTCCGGCACCGAAGTGCTCGTCGAAAATACGTCGTACCGCCGGGACGGGTTCCAGTCGTACCTCTGTGCTGACAGGGTTTGCCACCATCGTCTGATTCAGAACCGACGGAACCATCGAATGCGGTGCAACCACGAGGTAGTAGTCACCCTCGGGCAATTCAAACGGTCCGATGAACGGATCCAGCTGCCCGACACTTCCACGGCTCAGATTGTCCATGTCCGCTCCTTCCAGCGGACCCGACTGATCTTCCGAAATGTTGGAATCTCGTGCCGTCAGGATCAACTCATTGGTGCGTGCATTAAACACATGGACCTGCAGATTGGCACGCGACATTCCGTCTGCGTAATCCACATCAAAGGTCACCGACGCAAACCGATCCGGATTTGTGTGTCCCGGAATCTGCTGAATATCGTCATAGGTCACACTGAAGCGATAGAAGTCGACATCTGTCGGCGCTGAGATGCGTCCGGCAATGGCGACCGTCGCTCGATCCGTATTCAGCAGGTTGCCTACGTCCTGATTGCCGCTGGCAAGGGCCGTGTCGTTCGGGAAGGTGCTTTCTGCATATTCACCGCTCAGCGGGGAATGCACAGGTTGCCCGAAGACCTCGATCCCATTGGTTGCAAAGCGAATGTCTGCATAGCGAACTGTCGTGCCCGGCAGTTCATCGGTTTCCTGCAGACGAATCTGCAACTGGTAACTACCGGATGTCAGGCCGTTGAAGACCTTCGAGGCATTGGTCAGATCTGCGCGGTTCGCAGACGGATTCAGGGAATCAATATTGCTGGACCGCACTCGTACCTGGTAGGTGCCCGTGGTGCCAACGGTACCCGGCAGCACAACGCGGAACCCTGCATCTTTCTGATTGGTGCCGTACAGATCGTCGCTGATGTACTGTGACTTATTCAGCGTCGCCGCCTGCACCAGAGAACTGGATTTGTACAGCAGGGACGGATTTGACGTTTCGTCCAGTGTGCTGTCGGACAGGGCCAGAATCGTTCCGGTTGACGTGATCAGTTCCACGACCGTGTCGAGGGAATGCGTCGTTCGATCCACATCAATCCAGACTTCACTGCCGGCTGTGCCGGAGAAGCTGTAAACGTCCACGTCACCCGGCGCATTGATGGTCCCGTGAACTTCAAAGCCGAGCCGCAGATTTTCGTCACCGGAATTCTGAGTGGTGGTGGTTCCGTCCTGATTCAGGACGATGAAATTCTGTCGTCCCAGTTCACCCAGAAACTCGGCCATACGAGCTGTGGCATTGGTCCCCGGTGCAGTCTCGCTGACCGTTTCACGCTCGTTATAGACTTCAACGTTGCGGTCGTGGGCGTACTGAGAAATACGGACACTGCGCCATGTTCCCGGTGTTCCCGTGCTGGCACCATTCGCATTGGTGTCCTTCATTGGCAGGCCGTCCAATCCGAAACCGGCCCCGACGGAGTCGTCTGCCAGAGCCGTCAGAATGACCGGGAAATATGGCTGACCAACGACCTGCAGAATGCCGCCAATGCGATCGTCAATATCCAGCGGCTTGCCGCCCGCTGTGAACCCTGCGGTCGCTCCGGAAAGCTTCACGACCAGGCTGGCGTCGGGCGAACTGTTCAGACGCAGACCGCCAAATGTGTGGAAGTTGGGAATCACGACTTCGTTCAGCAGAACGTGAGCGATGTCGGTGTCGTCCCAGACAGTCTGAGTCGTCAGCGTTTCTCCGCGGACAACAATGCCGTTCACCGCATTGCGGCCCAGCAGGTTGCGCACAATCAGTGGTCCCTGATTGGAGCTGTAGCCGGCGAATGCCTGATTCAGACCTGTGGAGCGACCGTAATCTCCCTGAAACGCGGTCGTCATTGAGTTGGCGTTGATCGACAGTACGGGCCCGGAGTTGTCACGGAAAATGTTATTGATCAGAACAGGCTGAGCCCCTCGCGCGAAGATGGTTCCCGAGGCGTTCGCTGTGCGACCGTAACGTGATGCGGGTGCAGTACCACCGGTACCGTCCCGATTCTCTTCAAAGACACTGTTGCTGATACGCAGATCCGCCTGATGGGCTTCCACGACATTGAAGCCGGCGAAGTTACCGTCGGTGGGAATCACGTTTCCACCAAAAGTCACCAGAGCGTAATCGATACTACCCGTAGCTCCGGGGGCGAGATAAATACCGCCCCACAAGCCGTTCCCTGACGTTCTGTTCGGAGAAATCTCATTCACACCGAGGCGATCGTCATTGTTCGTATCAAACGTGCCACCGACACCATACCGATCATCGAGGCGGGACGTGACGATGATCTCACGTCCGGACACTGCTTCCGCGATCAACTGGGCGCCGATACCGACTTCAATCCGGGCACCTTCCAGCTTGATAATCAGGTCCTGATCAATGACCAGGCTGGCATCCAGGCGAGCACGATTTCGGCCAATCAGCGTCGTGTCAAGAATGCCCGTCAGAGTGGTTCCGTTGTCCACATAGCTGGTGGAGGATGAATTCAACGTGGCAATCAACGTGTAGTTACCGCCACCGGAGTCTTCAGATCGGTACAGGCGACGAGACGTATAGGGAGCCACTGCCGGGGGCAGATTTCCAAGGGTGATCGAGCCACCACTGGTGGCCAGCGTCGTGGAACGAGTGACCAGCGATGCGGGACTCTGATTGCCAGCGGCATCTACGTACACGAGGCGATAGTTGTAGGTCCCGGCCGCCAACGTGCCGCCTGTGGCGGACGGTGTCAGTGTGACCAGAATCACAGGAGGAGCATTCACTTCGAGGAACGGGCCGCCGGGAGTGCCCTGAACCGTCAGGTTCTCGGAAATGATGTGCACGATGTCACGGTCGTCAAATCGACCTGTGACCGTCATCTGCTTTGTCGGGGCCCCGGGCGCCGTCTGAATGCGAATGAACAGTCCGTTATTGGAGTTGTTGACCAGACGATTGCCGAAAATGTCCGGTCCAACACGGCTGTAATCCGGAGTGAATGCGACGTTCTGGAAGGCTGGCGCAGAAAACGTGGTCTCTTCAAAGCTGTCCGGGTCAGCTGAGATGGCTGAGTCTTCGCTGAGTGTGATCAGGTTGTTGTAAATCCCTGGTCGCGCTTCCATCAGCGTAATCGGGCTGACAATCTGATCGACAGAGTCGACTTCCAGTTTGCCCCCGCCATAGGACATCGACGAGTAGGCCACGTAGTCCATGAAAATGCCGGAACGCTCGTAGTTGATCCGGCCTTCGTCGTTGTCCACATCGCGGCGGAACACGATACCGCCCCAGTTACCCGCTTTCGGAGTCGTCGGAATTGGTGTCGTATCGCCACCAATTGTTTCGTCACGCCACGATGTCATCGTGACATCCTGGAATGGTGTCCCAAGCACCTGCAGTGATGCACCACCCCGGTCAACCGTCAGCGATGAACTTCCCGCGCCAATCAGCGAGTCCTGGAATTTCAGAATGGCGCCGGCATCGATCATCACCATGACATCTTTCGGGATGTCCATGCTGCCACCGTCAGCCAATTCAAATCCGGAATCGTCCAGACCGATCTGGAAGGGCACATTGTCGCCTTTGGTCGAAACCAGACCATCGGTCCCGCCGTTGCCGACAATTCGCACGACATCGCCGGCCTGAGCTGCTGCAAACGCGGCCTGAATTGTCGTATACAAATTCGTGATGTTACCACCGGCTTTTGCCGCTTTGTCCACGACATGCAGGTTACCGGCACCAACCGCCCGGAACCAGAAGTTGAAGACGCCGCCTTCTCGGCCGTCATGGTCACCGTCAAATCGCTGCGATGGCTGATTCACAGCCGAATCGAGAATTGACGCTCCGGCATTCGGGCGGAATGTCAAACGCAGATCATACTTGCCCTGCGTCGTCCCGTTCATGCCGTTGTCATTGATCGTCGGGTCGTAGGCATCATTCCCACTGGCGCTGACGCCGAGGTAATAGGTGCCCGCGGTTAAATCCAGGGAAATCAGCGAGTCTTCGCTGAAGTAGTCATCGTTCTGTGAGATCAGTTCGCGGGTTCCATCGGAGTTCTCGCGATACAGGCGAACGACAGTGTCCAGCAGGCTGGAGTCACTCATCCGCTCGGCTACCGTTTCGGCAGTCAACTGACCCGCGCCCGGTAGTACAAAGCGATAGAGATCGATGTCACGGCTTTCCGGTCGATAAAGGGCCTGACCGTGAATCATATCCACATCGCCCGGAAAGTCCGGTTCCGCCGTCGTTGTTTGCACTGTGGGGCCTTCGAAGCCCGCCATGACGGTCATCTGTGGCTGGTCGTACGCATGTCCCATTCCCAGCAGATGCCCGATCTCGTGCATTGCAGTGGAGAACCATGAGCCACCGTAGGAGTCGTCCCAGGTTTCTGCGTTGTCCATGATCGCCAGGTTCAGCGGGCGGCTGGAGTACCCAATCACACCACCGGCCCCGGTGATGATCGCGGGGTCAATCGCGCGCAGGTCGCCCGTAACAATCGTGAATCCCTGATTCGCCGTCTCCACAAACTGCACGCCCATGTTACGCGAGTACAGTTCGAAGATCTCACGAGTCCGCTGTTTCTGATTTTCCGTGATCAGGTTGGAAAGCGCCGTTCCCTGAGCACTGAAGCCGTAGTTGCGCTGGAAGTTGTAGTAGAACGTGGAGATCTGCGGATTCTGATCCAGAGCCTGTTCCAGATGATCTTCGCGCGGCACATCGATATCGCGATGCCCCGGCTCATCGCCGTTGCCCGGGAAATCGAAGGGATAGGCACGCGACAAAATCTGCCCGCTGATAATCTGGCTCTGTGCCGTCAGCGTCCCCAGACTCACACTATTGCCGAAGGACGAACCCGGATCCGAAAACGTGAAGTCAATGTCTGACGCAGTCAGTGTCAGGTTGGTATTCGGGTTTCCAGTGATCGAGGTTTTCACCAGTTTTGCAGCGGCGGTGTTCAGATTCATCGCCCAGCTCAACTGGGCGGCCGTCGTTCCCCCATCGGTGTTCAAGGTGACAGTGATCACGCGGCCTGCGACCGCAATACCCGGCATGCCGGCACCACCAAGTGCCGCTTTGCGGAATGCAAGCGTAATCGGATTGCCGTCAATGGAAACCACGGGCTCGATGGAAACTGTGGCCTGAGCCGCTCCGGTGGTTCCGAAGCTGCTGGAAAATGTCTCTGGAAACGCTTTGGAAACCGGGGGCAGCGGAATGGCCTCGTCCGTACCAATTCTCAGGCGATAAGTCCCCGGGCCGGACAGCTGATCAATGTCGTTTGCAAACGTCAGCGTGGAGGTGTTCCTGGTGGCGTCATAGACCACTGACGTGGGCGGGTGCAGCTGATCGTCTGAGTTCTCAGTTGAACCTTTTGTGAACAGCAGTCGGTAGAAATTCGGGTTCTGAGCCGTCGCGGTGTCCAGCGTGTCTTCGTTGAAGTAAACCACGATCTGGTCACGCGACTGACGCAACGTCCCGTCAGCCTGACGCTGAATCGGCTGCGGAACAATCGTCCGAATCTGAGCCCCGAGGTTCAGGCGGAAGTAGAAGTATCCATCGGGATCCGTGGTGCCGCTGCGGAATACTTCCCGCGCGGTGTTCTGCAACGGGTTTGTGCCGCTGCCCTTGATGGTGATCCGGTAATAGTCGTCCGGCAGATTTTCTGCAAAACGCAGCACCACGTCTTCCGAGGTCGCTCCCAGCCCGACGTATCCCAGCGTTACCGGAACCTCATTGCCATCTGTGAAGGACCCATCCCGCCCGGAACGAGTCACCACAATCGGCGAGTTGTTGAACAGACGGTTGTTGGTGGAGTCGATCTGCTGTCCGGGGTTGAACTGCAGAGTCAACTCTTTCGGAGATACGTTGCGGGTTTCGCCGTTCTCGAGGAACGCCCCGATGTTTGGCCGCACCGCCACCAGCGTGGGGGCCGCCAACAGAGCACGGGTCTCAAGCGTTTCTTCCAGCTTTACCTGGGTCCTGACGTTGTTTCGTCGTTTCAGCGGTGTCCGGGTCTGGCTCAATCGATTGCGAACGGCAGTCAACCAGGCAGAAATCAGCATTGCGTCAACCCTGAAAAATTCAAAAAAGAACGGAGCACGGCAGCCGTGTCCCAGGTACTTCAGATTTCATTTCCACTCCCCGTGACGGCAGGACACTCACAGGGATTCACGACAGCAGATTGATAGTCGAATTAAGACGCGCACAGCCACTGGATCCAACAGCATGGACGGAAACCAGACGTCAAATCACGCCATTTTCAGGAAAATCAACCAAATTCGGTATTTTCGTTGAAAAATGAAAAAGCTGCAATCCCGGGTTGAAAATTCAACATTCAAGCCGCTTTTCCACCCTCGGCGTTCAGAAAAGGGGTCAGGAACCAATAGTGCGAAGCACCCTTCGGGCCATTTGGCGTTCAGAAAAGGGGTCAGGAACCAATAGTGCGAAGCA
>CAIYBH010000009.1 GCA_903924405.1 uncultured Planctomycetaceae bacterium
CAGTGGTCAGTGGTCAGTGGTCAGTGGTCAGTGGGCGGTGGGCGCGGGGCGTTTGTTGAGTGCGGAGTAATGTGTTCGTGATTGATTGCGGTTTTGGGGTTCATGAGGATACTACTGAGGTGTGCGGGGAACGTTTTTTGCGTGGCACTGACCCATTGCCGGGGGTGGTGTGCGTGGGGATTTTGGTGGCGACATCCGTTGCTTTGTGTCTTCAGAAGCCGATCGGATCAGCCAGAGGGTGGCATAGTGCAGCAGACCACGAATCTCCTGATCAGTCTTTCGGCGGGTGACCGCGGTGCCATCGATCAGCTCATGCCGCTGGTGTATGACGAACTGCGTGCGATTGCCGCAAATCGGCTGCAGCATGAGCGGAAAGATCACACACTGCAGCCGACGGCACTGGTGAACGAGGCCTTTCTCAGGCTGGCGGATCAGACGCGGGTGAACTGGCAGGGTAAAGCGCATTTCTGTGCGGTAGCGGCCCGAATGATGCGTCGGATCCTTGTGGATCATGCGCGGCGGAAGCACGCGGCGAAGCGAGAGTCGGGGGGGCAGCATATTCCTCTGCAGGAGACCTTGCTGCCTGCGGTCAGTGATTTCCCAATCAACATGGTGGAAGTGGACGACCTGATGGAGCAATTGGGGCGTTTGAGTCCTCGTCAGGCCCAGGTGTTTGAGCTGCGTTGTTTCGGGGGGCTGGATGTGCGGGAAACGGCAGCCGTGCTGGAGGTTTCGGAAGCGACTGTGAAGAATGACTGGCGTTTTGCCCGCGCCTGGCTGGCGGCGCAGCTGAAAACTACGCAGGATGGAACGGTCTCATGACAGCCCCCTCGAATTCACCCCGCGAGGCCGCCGAACGAATTCCAACAGAGGCGGAGCGGGAATTTGATTGTGTGCAGGCGTTGTTTTGGCAGGCCGTTGAGTTGCCGGCCGGGGAACGTGTTTCCTGGGTGAAGGCCCGGAATCTGCCGGCAGCGATCGAGCGTCAGGTGATTGCGGCGATCGAGTCTGACATCGCGGGAAGTGGGCATTCAAAAATCCATGACAGTGCCATAGCCGTCACGGTCGTCACCGAGACACCAGGGGAAGACCTGCATCAGCGTCGGCATCCGGAGATCCCCAATTACGAGATACTGGAAGAAATCGGTCGCGGCGGAATGGGGATTGTCTATCGAGCGCGGCAGTTTCGGCCTGACCGGATCGTGGCGATCAAAATGCTGAGAATGGGTGCTTTTTCCTCATCGCTGGACATTGAGCGGTTTATGCATGAGGCCAATGCGACGTCCTATTTGTCGCATGCCGCGGTGGTGCCGGTGTATGAAGTGGGGGAGATCCGCGGTGAACCGTTTATTGTGATGAAGTTTATCAGGGGCGACACGCTGGAGAACCAATTGAAGTCCGACATCCCGGCAGCGCAGGCCATTCGGACGCTCTGCGTGGTCGCGCGTGCCATAGCAGACGCGCATGCGCACGGGATCATTCACCGGGACCTGAAACCTTCCAATATCCTGATTGAGCAGAGTACGGGGGTCCCCTGGGTGATGGATTTTGGTCTGGCCAAGGACCTGCAGGCCAAGTCGCATTTGACATCAGCCGGCGACATTATGGGGACTCCTGGTTATATGGCACCGGAGCAGGCCACGGGCCACGCCGATACGGTTTCGCCAGCAGCAGACGTCTACGGTTTGGGAGCAATTCTTTACCGAATTCTGACGGGTCGTCCGCCGATTGAGGCGGCTGATGGTGATTTTGCCCGCACGATGCAGTTAATACGCGAGCACGACGTCATTTCACCTCGAGAGCGCAATCGCCGGGTGCCCCGAGAGTTGGATGCGATTTGCACGAAGGCCCTGGAGACCGACCCTGGCAGACGGTATCCGCATGCGGGGGATTTTGCGGCCGACCTGCAGTGTTTTCTGGATGGAAAATCGATTCGGGCAAAATCTTCCGGAGCACTGACGCAGCTTCAGCGATGGTGCAGACACCGTCCCGGGCTGGCTGTGACTGTCGTGACCTTGCTGGCCTTTTTTACATATCACGTGATTGCAGATTTGGCCGGACTTTTGCCAAACGATGAATCGTTCAAAAGGAGTGTGAGTTACGCGGTACCGATAGCACTGATGAACGCTGTTGTGTTTCAATGGTGCCTGCAGCGCACAGGGGGAGCATCGTGGACGTTGTATGCGTGGGCGACAGGCGAAGTGTTGCTGTTGTCGATGGTCATTTTCGCCGGCGATGGGGCTCGCAGCGGCCTGATTCCGGCCATGTTCGTCCTGATAGCGGCCTCGGCGTTGCGGTGTCGACCTTTGCTGATTGGGTATGTGGCTGGTCTGACCATGCTCAGTTACGGCATTCTCTGGGCTCACACAGTGTTGGTTCGTCAGCAGATAGTGGGAGTACTTACGGGAATCCCCGTACTGATGGCGATGGCGCTAATTGGCATCGTGCAGCACATTACGATTACTCGATCGAGTGCCAGTTTTGAGGCACAGAGAGACAGAAACTCGGGCAGGATCTGAGTGAAAAGTGAGAACTGAGAAGTGCGGGGAGAACTGGTGCAAGCGGAATCCGGGGGTGTTGTCGAAAATCTTCCGGATCTCAAAATCCGATACATCTGAGACATTTCCGGTTTCGCATGCGGCACCGGCATTCGTTATAGTTCATTTCCCACCGGACGCGTCTCATGGGTCAATCCCAGCATGTCACGTCATTTTCTGGCCTGGCCATTCAGGTTAGTCCTCCCGAACTTTTTCGATTGCAAAGCGGTCATGCGCAGAACAACCTCACCATTTTCTCGGGTCTGTGTCTGGTTTTCGCTGCTTCTGGCGAGCATTTCTTCCGTGTCTTTTTCGGTGGTGGCGGACGAATCCGGGCAAGCGGAATTTTTCGAATCGCGGATCCGACCGGTTCTGGTGCAACACTGTTATGAGTGTCATTCGGCAGAGTCGAAGAATGTCAAGGCGGGGTTATTGCTGGACACGGCGGAAGGAATGTTGCGGGGCGGAGATTCCGGCCCGGCCGTGGTCGCCGGCAAAAGTGCAGAGAGCCTGGTTCTTCAGGCGCTCAAGTACGAATCCCTGCAGATGCCGCCGAAGGGCAAGTTACCGGACAGTGTGATCCAGGACTTTGAAAAGTGGATTGAGACTGGAGCAGCGGATCCGCGAACGGGTGCCGCAGCGCCTGTACGTCCCACGATGAACATGGCAGAAGCTCGTCAGTTCTGGTCCTTTCAGCCTCCTGTGCAATCAGCGCGACCTGCGGTTCAAAACGGTGACTGGCCAACGGCCGAGATTGATTATTTTGTCCTTGCAGAGCAGGAGGAGCGTGGATTGGCGCCGGTGGCTCGTGCGGGAAAGCGGGAACTGATACGTCGTGCCACCTTTGACCTGCTGGGATTGCCTCCTTCCCCGGAAGACATCGAAGCGTTTCTTGCGGACACATCACCGGACGCATTTGCGAAGGTGGTTGACCGATTGCTGCAGTCGCCGCATTATGGCGAGCGATGGGGGCGTTACTGGCTGGACGTGGCGCGGTATTCTGAGGATCAGGCGCATACGTTCAGCGTGACCCCAAACACCAACGGCTATCTGTATCGTGACTGGGTGGTGTCTGCCTTTAACTCGGACCTGCCGTTTGATCGATTTGTGCAGTTGCAGATTGCCGGGGATCTGCTGGAGATGCCCGAAGCAGAGCGTCTGCAGCAGTTGCCGGCACTGGGATATTTCGGTTTGGGGGCACAGTACTACAAGAATACCGACGCGGCAAAGGCGGCGGCGGACGAACTGGACGACCGTGTGGACACGCTCACGCGGGGGTTTTTGGGGCTGACTGTTTCGTGTGCACGTTGTCACGACCATAAGTTTGACCCGATTCCGCAGCAGGACTATTACTCGCTGGCCGGCATATTTCAAAGTTCCCGGCTGCATAATGCTCCTTTGGTTTCGCAGCCTGAGGTGGACGCTTACAACGCAGCGCAGCAGCGGCTGAAGGAGCTCGACGAGTCGATCAAAGGAACGGTGACCGGCAGAGCACCGGGATTGCGTGAAGCGCGTGTTGTGGAGATCGGTCGCTACATGACGGCCGCATGGAAATATGGAGTTCTGAAACGTTCCGGGGGCAGCGACACGGTGGCTGCGTTTGCGAAGACTGAGCAGCTGGACGAGAAGTTTCTGACGCGTTGGGTCGAGTTTTTGTCTGCCGAACAGCGGGCAAAGACGGCGTCATTGAAGGCCTGGAATGCGGCAGTCGCGTTGCATGAGGGAAAAGTAATCGAGAGTGACAAGAGTTCCGAGGTACCAGCGGAGGTTGCTGCGGCGGCGGCCGACTTTCAGACACTGCTGGATCGGTTGCTGCGACGTCGGGACGGCAAGTTGAGTGCGGCCGAAGAAGCAGCGCTCGGACAGGACGCTGCACCGGGAAATGCGCGGTATACCAGCCCCATCATTACGAAGCGCGAGCCGACGGCAATGGTGGACCTGGACATCACCGGGGCAAAAGAGTTGCACCTGGTCGTGACGGATGGCGGCAACGGAGCAAGTTGCGACCATGCGGACTGGGCTGAGCCATGGGTGGTGACAGGCGAGGGCGAAACGAAGCTGACGGATCTGAAATGGCGGATGGCCAATTCCACATTTGGCAGCGTCAACGTTGACCGCAACGTGAATGGCGGTCGGATTCGTATTGCCGGCAAGGAGTACGAGTTTGGCCTTGGGACGCATTCCACGTCCGTGATCGTGTATGACCTGCCTCCCGGGGCGACTCGTTTTAAATCCCTTGTTGGCCTGGACAACAGTGGTTCGGATCAGGGTGGTTGTGGTGAGTCAGCGGCCGTTCAGTTTCGGGTGTACACAGAGACGCCTGCGGACATCCAGGTGGGAGCACCGGATTTGCTGACACAGGTGTTTGGTGAGAAGGGTTTGTTTGCGATTGAAGCGGCTGATCTGGAGCAGTATTTGTCTGAAGAGGAGCGTTCATCGCTGCGGACGAGGCGTGAGGAACTGGAGTCGCTGCGAAAATCGGCCCCGGCAATGTATCCGGTGGCCCATGTGATCGCCGAAGCAAATCCAGCCGACATGAAGGTGTTTTTGCGGGGCAATCCTGCGAATCAGGG
>CAIYBH010000010.1 GCA_903924405.1 uncultured Planctomycetaceae bacterium
CAATAGGGGGACATTGTACTTTTTGGGACATCGGGGGCATCGACGTGGCCGGGGGCCAGGATTTCGGTGAGTCCAGTGGGGGCGGGCGGCACCGGACGGCTTGCGCCGTGCCGCTTTTATGAATCGCAATAGGGGGACATTGTACTTTTCCGGCCCCGTTTGGGGCTGAACGCGAGAAGGGACCAAGGATCGGGGCGGTCGGCCATACGCTGACAACTGACAACTGACAACTGACAACTGACAACTGACAACTAATAACTGACAACTGACCACTGACTACTCTTACGGCTTAAACCAGTTGGTGGCGTTGATGCGGTGGAGTTCTTTGTCGATGTCGGGGCCTTCATAGAACGAAAGCCAGCCGTGCAGGGTTTTTGTTTCTCCAGGGGCGCAGTCGGGGAACTTGGGGTCGGCGTGCAGGCAGGGGCAGGGGGCGTTGCCCCAGGCGCGGTCAATCGGTGACCAGCCGGTAATAATCCAACGGGTTTTGTCCGGCGAGGCGGCGATCGAGTACCGTCCTTCGAAACGTTTGTTCTCATTAGTCTGGGGCTCAAAACCCGCGGCGCCTTTCAGCATGACACAGTTCTGGACTCGCAGATCACTGAGCGGCTGATCGGTGCCGTTCTTCAGCCACATCACCATCCGCACGTGGTCTCGTTCTGCCCGGGCCGTGGTTCCAAACTCAATGCCGTTCGGAAGTCGCCATGTGTTCTGCAGGGCTCCGTCTTTTGCCTGAGTCCATTCGCTGACGGGCAGGGCGATTCCCTGTTTGTCCCAGATCGTGGGCACATGCGTGTGGGCCAGCCATGTCAGTCCGAGATTGGACCAGATGGCTTCGGGAATGTCGGCGACGACGTAGCTGTGATCGTCCCATGGGCAGAAGACGCTGATCTTGGTTTCTCGCCACGGATCCACGGCGCCTTCCAGAAACCCGATGCGAGGATGCCGTCCTCCCGGATAAGGCAGCATCAGCAGGTGGTCCGTGGGTTTCTTCGCCGTCGTGGGGACATCAATCTGGAACTCCTTCAGTTTCCGAACGACTTCCTGTTCGTCAAGCCCGGTGACCATGGCCATTTCGTGGTGGTCATAGCGGTGCCATGCCATGTTCTGCAGCCAGTCTCGCAGTTCCTGATCGGTGCGACTGGGACGCAGCTGGCGATCGGCCGCGTGGAGATTCGCTGGCAGGGCAAGGGAGAGGATGAGAATCAAAAGGGTGATGAGGTGAAGCATAGTAGAGAGTAGAGAGTAGAGAGTAGAGGGGCGAGGCCAAACTGTGAACAACATTCCTCAGACCTGCTTAGAATCTGGCTTTTCTTTGGGAGAGGTATTCGATCAGGGCTTTGTCGAAGGGCATACTGGTATCAAGAGGGACGTAGTCGGCGCCCATGGCCTGGCAGGCGGAGCGGAATTTGTCTCGCATTTCCTGCAGGGCCTGCAAATATTCGGCGCGAATGCCGTTGGCATCCATAACCTGATGGTCCTGTGATTCGGGATCCAGCAGATCGACGCTGCCGGTGAACGGGAAGGTCACTTCGGCTTCGTCCAGAATATGAAACAGGATGACATCGTGGCCACGGAAGCGCAGGGCTCGCAGGGCGTCAAGGATCTCATCGGGATCCGCCAGCAGATCGGACATCAGCATCATCAGGCTGCGATGTCGGATCATGGCCCCGGCCCGGCGAAGATTTTCGGCGATGTTGGTCAGACCGGTGGGCTGGCAGCGCTGCAGCACGGACAAAATGTCGCCCAGCTGGGTTCGGCGACTGCGCGCCGGCA
>CAIYBH010000011.1 GCA_903924405.1 uncultured Planctomycetaceae bacterium
AATCAGATCCATCGGATTCAGGAAACAGGACGCCGCGTGGTCCTCGTCTCCAGCGGAGCTGTGGGCGCCGGGATCGGGATCCTGGGCCTGAACCGCCGTCCGGAATCACTCCCGGAACTCCAGGCCACCGCCGCCATCGGGCAACCGTCGCTGATGCGAACATGGGATGACGCTCTGTCCCGAACAGGACACCGCACCGCTCAGCTGCTGCTCACAGGGAATGACTTTCGCAATCGTCAACGATATCTCAACGTCCGCAATACACTCAGAACGCTGTTCGATTTCAACGTCATTCCCATCGTCAATGAAAATGACACCGTCAGCATCAAGGAAATCGCAGTCGGCGATAATGACCAGCTCGCTTCGATGCTGACCACGCTGCTGCCGGACCCGCTGCTCGTGATCCTCTCCGGGATCTCCGGACTCTACGACGGAGCCCCCTCGAATCCCGACAGCCGCGTCATCCCGCTTATCGAAAAGCCCGATGACGCCCTGCTGAAACTGGTCGCCAACGAACAAAGCAGTCGCGGTCGAGGCGGAATGGGATCCAAGTTGCGCGCCATCCTGGCAGCCACCGGCATAGGAGAAACCGTAATTCTTGCCAGCGGCCGCAGCGATACCGTCCTTGACGACATCCGGAACGGCCAGGTCACAGGCACCCTGTTTATGGCGCGCAGCGAATCCGTACCGGCATGGAAACGCTGGATCGGCTTCGGCGCTCCCCCCGCAGGTACACTCATCCTGGACGAAGGCGCTGTCAAAGCCGTCTGCCAGGCAGGACGCTCACTGCTCGCCGTCGGGATCAAATCCGTTCTGGGCGATTTTGAACCCGGCGCCCTCGTCGGTCTGCAGTCGGCCGGCGGAGTGGAAATTGCCCGCGGTCTGGCAAACTACTCTGCAGATGAAATCCGCAGAATTCAGGGGCGACGGTCCGATCAGATTGCCGCCGCACTTGGACACATCCCCTTTGGCGAAGTCATCCACCGGGACAATCTGGCCCTCGTCGGCCCCTGATCGTCCCGGATTCAGCCCGGAACTTCACAAGTCCCCACGCAAAGACGTTCACCCAGCCCCGGCAGTGCCCGTTTTGGTTGGCATCTCACCCGCCACAGGAGCAGCATTCGGCTTGCGAAATCGGCGAATCAGATCGCTGTAGGACTTGACGTCTGTATATCCCGCCTGACGCAGCAGCACCTTGCCATCCGGCGCAATCACCAAATCCGTCGGCAACACACTGACCCCAAACCGCTTCATCAGGTCTCGCCGCCGATCCGAATCCACCTTCACCCCAACAATCCCCTCAGACAATGCCTCACGCACCTGAGCAGTTCCCAGGACGTTGCGTTCCATCTGCCGACAGGGACCACACCATGTTGCCCCAAAATGGATCAACATTGGAAGCTGCTCCTCCCTTGCCCGCTCCTCCGCCGCCTGAAAATCAGGCCGCCACACCGAGACCACCAGTTCCTCAAATGCCTGAAGCCGCATACCTGCGACCGGCACAACAACCACACACAAAGCCAACATCCGCAACACAGCCTTTGCTAGCCATGCTCCGCCTCGTCCAGTTCCAGATTTGGAATCAGACATACTCGTATCAAATTTTATCACACAACGCTCCCTGCAGAACGCGGCCACCAAAGGTTGACCGCATAGACACCATTCTGCCTGACGAGTTTTTTCGGCAGACCATCCTTCCGGTCCCCCCGCACAAGGCGGGAATCCTCCCGGAGATACAATGGTTTACATGACGCAACCCACCCCGTCCACCAACTCAACGTACTCATCACCAACATTCCTGATCTGCCGGAATTCCCCCAAAAATACACCCCGAATGACTGGTAAATCCCCGCTACTCCACTCCAACAAAAGCTGGGCCTCCGGGGCTTCCCATAACCTACATTTGCCCAGCAAGGTTTTTCCCCATCGTGCTGGTCACTTGAGCAATTCGCAGCAACGTATGCCAGCCCGGGCTTCGCCGTGACTGCCATTCGTCCGACGCGGGTGATCCCCAATAGCGTGGTGAAAATCGATAGTCACCCCCCGCGAATGTGGGGATCCATTGTCTGTGTGCCCCAAAATCACTGGATTCCCGCCTGCGCGAGAATGACGTGCCTGGCGCTGGCACAACCAGGCGGAGTTTTCCAACAGGCTGCTAAGGTCTGCTTGCCCTGTCCGCTGCAGGATACACGGCCGCTGCGGGATACAGACCAGCTGATAAGGGATACAGACCGGCTCATACGGCATCGCTTCCCGCCGCGTTGCGGCGAGGTACGATTTCGGTAAACGGCCAGAGGCAGGCACGTGCGACGAGGCCGCTGAATCAAACCACGCGCCGCTTGCGCCAATGCTCAGAGTTTCCAGGCCGACATGACATTTTCCTGAATTACCTCCTGGCACAGGTTGCATTCAAAGCCTTCAGTACAGGTCATCCAAAAGCCCCTTCGACGTGAACGTCAAAGGGGCAAAATCAGAGACGCCATTACCAGGCCAACAGGGCAGGGCGGGGTACAGTGACAAAAATCGACTCAGACGTTTGTGACGTCGGCTACCGCTACCGGTCTGCCCAGTTCCAGCGCCGCTTTCACAAGGCCTCCCGCGTCCAGTCCAAGATCTGCCAACAACTCCTCGCGATCCCCATGCTCTACAAAAATATCCGGGATCCCGAGAATTCGGAATCGCTCGGTGTTCAGCCCGTGCCTGGCCGCAACCTCCATCACCGCGCTGCCAAATCCGCCCATCAGGGCGTTCTCTTCGATCGTCAACACGAAACCCAGCTGGCTGGCCCTGATGACCATCTCTTCATCAATCGGCTTCACAAAACGAGCATTCACGACTCCCACGCTGTAGCCCTGTTCAGCCAGACGGGCAGAGGCCGCAACAGCCTGCGGCAACATCGTTCCACATGACAGGATGTTGCCATCACTTCCCCAGAACAGGACTTCCGCTCTGCCAGTCACGACCGGGGTGACAGTGCGAGCGACAGTTTCGACTTTCGTTTTCGGATAACGAATCGATACCGGAGAAGAACTTTGCAATGCGTAGTCAAGCATCGGACGAATCTCCTGCTCGTCTGCAGGAGCCGTGACAATCATGTTTGGGAAGATTCGCATGTACGAGTTATCAAAGACGCCGTGATGAGTCGGTCCGTCAGGGCCGCACAATCCCGCGCGGTCCAGACAGAACACAACAGGCAGGTTCTGTAACGCCACTTCCTGAAAGATCTGGTCGAAGCTGCGCTGCAGAAATGTGCTGTAAATGTCCACAATCGGCTTCATACCGGATTTTGCCATCCCGCCAGCAAATGCCACTGCGTGACTCTCGCAGATTCCCGTGTCAAAAAAGCGATCTGGAAACTCGTCACGAATGCGTTCCAGTTTGTTTCCGGCACACATAGCCGCTGTCAGCACGCAAACAAGGGAATCCTGTGCCATGCTGTCGTGGATGGCATCAGACATCACTTCGGTGTACGAGATTTCGGCCGTCTTCTTCACTGGCACAATTTCATTCTCAGCGTCCCGTCGAAACGGCGATGGCGTATGAAACTTCACCGGATCCTTGCAGGCAGGCTCAAATCCATGGCCTTTTTCGGTGAACACATGCAGCAGGACCGGCCCCTTCACGTCACGAATCATTTCCAGATACTGACGCAGACTGTGGATGTCATGGCCGTCTACCGGACCGATGTAGCGAAATCCCATTTCTTCGAACAACATACCCCCATGCAGAAAGGATTTCACAGCATCCTTGATTCCGCTGAGCATCTTTTCGGTTGATTCACCAACCAGCGGTACCCGATTCAACAGCCAGGAAACATCCCGCTTCAGGCCGTTATAGAACGGAGCCACTCTGGCTTTGTCCAGATAACTGGCTAAGCCGCCAACTCTTGGACAAATCCCCATCTTGTTGTCATTCAGAATGACCAACAGATCTTTGTTCAGTCCGGCCGCATTATTCATGGCCTCAAACACAATCCCGGATGGCAGGGCACCGTCACCAATGACCGCCACCGACTTTCGGCCATCCTTAAACAGCAGATCGTCCGCCGCGTTCATTCCCAGTACGGTCGAAACACTGCTGCCCGCATGGCCAGTGACAAACAGGTCATACTCGCTTTCTGCCGGATTGGGATACCCCATCAGCCCGCCGCGGCGACGAATCGTCGAAAACTGGTGAAATCGCCCGGTCACAAGTTTGTGCGGATAAATCTGGTGGCCAGTGTCCCAGATCAGCCGGTCTTTACTGAAGTCAAACGTCAGATGGAGCGCAATGCAAAGTTCCACGACTCCCAGATTACTGGAAAAGTGCGCAGCACGGTCTGAAACAATTGTCAGCAGCGCTTCACGGATTTCCGCAGAAAGCCGGTTAAGATCCGCGTCACTCAGTCCTCGCAAATCTTTTGGGGATCGAATTTCGCTTAGAATCTCGAACGACATCAGTGATCTCTTTCCACAATAAAACGAGCCAGTTCCTCAAGCCAGTGACCCCGCTCCCCAAAACACTTCAGGGTGTCGCAGGCCTCCTGAACCAGTTCCATGGCTTTCTGTCGACTGGAATCCAGCCCCAGCAACGCTGGGTATGTCAGTTTTCCCAGGTCCACATCCCGACCCGGCGTCTTTCCAAGTTTCACCGCGTCGCCCGTGACATCCAGAACATCATCCGCGATCTGAAATGCCAGTCCAATACAGTGACCGTAATGCACCAGTTGTTTCCGCTGTTCCCGCGTTGCCCGGGCCGAGGTGGCCCCCATTTCCAGTGACGCGGCAATCAGCGCTCCCGTCTTCATTCTATGGATACGATTCAGTTCTTCTACGTTTGGCACCGCAGTTCGGCTGGAAACGTTGCCGACTATTTCCAATTTTTTTCTCAAAGGGCCACCCGACTGCTCGCCAGAAGGCAGATTCTGCCTCTGATCAGGGACCGCAACTTGTGCGTCCGAACAACCGCCCTTTAGCGTATTTTCTGTCGCCCGTCTGCTTTCTTCTGACACTGCGGATGGCGACAACGACTGTTCTGGTGATGTCGGGAACGGCCCTCGCTCGGCCTCCAGATCCAGCACCTGGCCTCCAACCATCCCACCGCCACCCGCAGCCACGGCAAGAACTCGCATCAGGTCTGCCTGAATGTCAACTCCCAATTCAGTCTCGCCGAGCTTCTCAAAGGCCAGCGTCAGCAGCGCGTCCCCCGCCAGAATCGCAAGAGCCTCTCCATACACCCTGTGGTTTGTCAGTCGACCACGCCGGTAGTCGTCGTTATCCATGGCCGGAAGATCATCATGGATCAGCGAATAAGTGTGAATCATCTCAATCGCACATGCTGCCGGCCAGGCGTCTTCAAGACGGCCACCACACACCTCGTTCGCCAGCAACACCAGCACAGGACGCAGTCGCTTGCCTCCAGCCATCAAACTGTAGTCCACTGCCGATTGCAGACTGGCCGGCCACGGACGACTACGAACACTGCGCGACAACTCCGCCTCAACCTGCTTTCGCAGTCCCGCAATCCGTTGCTGAAGTGCCTCGCTCGCCATAAATCAGCAGGGCCAACCCGCCCCGTCCCACTTCGGGCCATAGCCCTGTCCAGAAAATGGCTTATCCCGCAAACGGCAATTCACCAGCCGCTGACGCCACCTGTGTTGCATGGTAACACTATCAGGCGTTCGAACAATCCAGGCCCCCCCATCTTCTGCCATGATTCAGTGCATCCACCGACAAAACGGCGTAGTTTGCACGGAATTCTTCTGCGAACCCGGAACGATTTCCTCCTGGCCACCAGTCCCCATCAACCGGACTTCCCGG
>CAIYBH010000012.1 GCA_903924405.1 uncultured Planctomycetaceae bacterium
TACCGTCGCAGCAGCCGCAACCGTGTCTGCGGCCCCACCACGGCCGATCGCGTCGTCTCCTGTGGTCACCACGCAGACCCCTGGCCATGCGGTGGCCCTGGAAGCGGACATTCGCGGCGCGAAAGAATTGTATCTTGTCGCGACCGATGCCGGCGACGGGTTCGGATGTGACTGGGCGGACTGGGCAGAACCGCGACTGACAGGCCCCAGCGGTTCCATCAAACTGACAGATCTGAAGTGGAAGTCTGCACAGACAGAATGGGGCAAGCCCGGCGTTGGTGTCAACGCAGAGGGGAATCCCCTGCGGATCAATGGCAAGGCTGTGGAATTTGGCATTGGAACACACGCCAACTCCATGATTCACTTCGTGCTGCCGGAAGGCTACGAAAAGCTGACAGCAAAAGTCGGACTGGACAACGGCGGAACGGATCAGAACGGCGCCGGCAGTGTTCAGTTTCTTGTGTACACATCCAACCCGGGTCCCGTTTCCACTGCCCCACCGACAGCCGACCGCACACCGGAGTCGGCCGTTGCGGGACTGGACACCGCGGAAGGCCTGGAAACGAAATTGTTTGCTGCAGAACCGATGCTGCTGAGTCCCTCAAACATTGACGTGGACCATCTGGGGCGGATCTGGATCTGTGAAGTCGTCAACTACAGACGTTTCGCCAATGGCAGCAATCCGGATCGTCCGGAAGGAGACCGAATTCTGGTTCTGGAAGACACGAACGATGACGGCATGGCGGACCGTGAAACGGTTTTCTATCAGGGACGTGACATTGATTCTGCGCACGGGGTTTGCGTCCTTGGCAATCGGATCCTTGTTTCCGCCGGGGACAGCGTTTTTAGTCTTTACGACGACAATGGGGACCTGAAAGCGGATCGCAAGGAAGTTCTGTTCACCGGTATTAAGGGGACTCAGCACGATCACGGGATTCACAGTTTCACCTTTGGACCGGACGGGCGTTTGTACTTCAACTTCGGCAACAGCGGTGAAGAGCTGCACCATCCGGATGGTTCGATTGTGGTGGACGAGGCCGGCAACGAAGTTCGCGCGGCGCGTAAACCGTATCAGGAGGGCATGGCCTTTCGGTGCGAACTGGATGGCAGCAGGGTCGACACGCTGGGCTGGAACTTCCGTAACAACTGGGAACTGTGTGTCGACAGTTATGGAACAGTTTGGCAGTCGGACAACGATGACGACGGCAACCGCGGCGTGCGGATCAATTTCGTGATGGAGTACGGAAATTATGGTTACAAGGATGAGTTGACTGGTGCAGGCTGGCAGACGACGCGAACGAATCTGGAAGAAGAAATTCCGCAGCGTCACTGGCATCTGAACGATCCCGGAGTAGTTCCGAATCTGCTGCAGACGGGAGCGGGCTCACCGACCGGCATTCTGATTTACGAAGGCAGCAGCCTTCCCGAGCGATTTCTGAATCAGCTGATTCACTGTGATGCTGGCCCGAACGTGGTGCGCAGTTATGCGGTGAAGGACAACGGTGCGGGATACTCGGCAGAGATCAACAGCGTGGTCACCGGAACTCGCGATCAGTGGTTCCGTCCCTCGGACGTGTGTGTGGCCCCGGATGGTTCGCTGATCATCGCGGACTGGTACGACCCGGGTGTTGGCGGGCATCGCCAGGGGGACGTGGAACGTGGTCGTCTGTTCCGGGTTTCCCTGCCGGGTCAGAAGTATTCGGTTCCGAAGCATGATTTTTCGACGGTTGAGGGGGCAGCAGTTGCGTTGAAAAGCCCCAACGTCGCGACGCGCTACCTTGCCTTTACAAAGCTGAAGGAATCCGGTGCAGCGGCGGAATCGGTGCTCAGCAAAATGTTCATCAGCGAATCGAATCCTCGTTTTCGGGCGCGGGCTTTGTGGCTGCTGGGACAGATTTCCGGTCAGTCTCAGAAGTACGTCGATCTGGCAATTGCGGACAAAGACAAAGACCTGAGGATTGCGGGAATTCGTCTTGCTCGGCGCATGCAACTGGACATCCTTCCTGTGGTTCAGAAACTGATGCATGATGAATCGGCGCAGGTTCGCAGAGAATGTGCGATTGCATTGCGAATGGTTCCGCCGGAGCAGAAGGCAGCGGCCCTCGCGGGACTTGCCCGTTCCATGAATTCTTCAGATCGCTGGGAACTGGAAGCACTGGGGATTGGTGCTGAAGGAGCATGGTCGCAGGTCTTGAAAGCGTGGGAGGCCGCGGACGCCACGCGTGGCGTCGCCACACCCGAGGCGGAAGCGCGATGGGCGGCCGTTCGCAAAGAACTGGTCTGGCGTGCTCGCGGCCCTGAAGCGGCGCAGGCGATTGCCAACAGCATCCTTGCAGGTACCACGGCACCGGGTGCGGCAAACAGCCCGGCGGCCACAGGTCGCTGGTTTCGTGCGCTGGACTTCCAGCCAAAGGACGCTGTCGCGCCGGCGATGAAATCTTTGCTTGGCAGTGCCGCGCTTCAGTCACTGGACGCGGATTCGGAAGAGCGTGCGTTTGTGATTTCCGAAGCGCTGCAGCGCGCTGGCGAAAATCCGCTGTCGGATCCGGAACTTGCCGGGATTGTGAAGTCCGTACTGGATGGTGCGGCAGGAACGTCCCGGTTTGTGCGGATGGTGCGGCAGTTTGGTGCTGCGGATCGTTATCCTGAACTGCTGAAGCAGGCGCAGTCAACGCCAGGTGAGCAGTTGGGCGTGGAATCGATGGCGGCGATTGTGGAATTGCAGCAGTGGGATCTGCTGACTCAGGCGCTGACCGGGGAAGACACTCTGCTGGCCATCGCGACGGCGGAAGCGATGGGCAACACCGCGAACGGTGCGATCGCCGGACCGTTGATGGCGGTGATTCAGAAGCCCGACGCCAGCCTTGATGTACGGCGTGCGGCTGTTAAAGCGGTGGCCCGAGTCAACAATGGTGCCCTGGAACTGGTGAAGATGGTGGATGAAAAATCGCTGGACGCCGATCTTGAACAGGCTGTTGCGGCGGCCCTGCATGGATCGCCATCACGCCAGGCTCGGGAACAGGCTCAGCGGTTGTTTCCGCTTCCGCCATCAAAAGACAATCAGCCTACACCGCCGATCGGCGAACTGGCAAAGATCCAGGGTGATCTGCCCAATGGTCGAATCGTCTTTTTCTCCACCGGCACCTGTCACAAGTGTCACGTGGTAGATGGCATGGGGCGTGAGATCGGGCCGAATTTGACAGAGATCGGTAGTAAGCTCAGCCGCGAGGCCATGTTTGAATCGATTCTGTATCCGAGTGCCGGGATCAGTCACAACTATGAAGCGTGGACGGTGGTTCTGAGTTCCGGAACCACGGTCAACGGTCTGCTGGTCAGTAATACGGATGCGGAAGTGGTGATTCGGGGCGACGACGCGCTGGTTCGCCGATTTCCAAAATCGGATGTGGAAGAGCTGGTGAAACAGAAGATCAGTCTGATGCCGGCGGATCTGCAGAAGACGATGACCAGTCAGGAGCTGGCGGATGTCGTTGAGTACATGCAGAGTCTGAAAAAGAAGTAGGGGCAGCCGATCAGGCAGAGAACTCGTGGCATTCCGTGGCGATCTGGCATCGCCACGGAATGTCAGTCGGGTGTGTCAGAAAAATGGAGTGAGCATGGTATCGATCGTTGGGTCTGAGCTGCAGAAAACCGCGAACCGCTGTTGTGCTGTGTCACACTGCGGGGCATCGTTCAGGATGCGCGGTTTGCTGCTGTGCTTCACTGTCTTCGTGCCTGTATTCGGGCTGTCGATGACAGGTCGGCTTTACGCTCAGGACCAGCAGGAAGTGGCAGAGGATGTGGAGCAGCGTGGATTGCTGCGTAAGATCGAGGACACGCGGGAATTGCTGGCGGGGCAGAAATGGCTGGAAGCGACAGAGCGTTTTGACGAGGCCTGGGCATTGGCCTGCGAGGGCGACGATGCGATGCTGGATCAGCGTGGTGCGGATGTTCGACAGCTGGCACCCGGTCAGACGGACCTGATGGCAGGCGGCAAAGCGCGGCTGGAGGATCTTTATCGTTCTGCTCCGGATGCATTTCGTACCGAGTTTTCAAGGCAGTTTGACCAGGTAGCTCGGCAAAAGATTCTGGCGGCGATTGAAACGAGTGACCTGGAATCACTGCGGACACTGGCGGCACGTTATCAATTCGCTGCTGCGGCTCGGCAGGGGCTGAAGGTCCTGGCCCGGCTGTATCTGGATCGGGGAGATTTTCTTGAAGCGGCGCTGGTGCTGGGACGTGTGCAGCAGATGATCGGTGAATCCGAGCCGACACTGATACTGCAAACTGCGTGGTGTTATGGGAAAGCGGGATTGCTTCAGGACGCTGCCGATCTGCTGTCCTTGTATCGAACGGCGCGGATGAGTGCTGTAATTGCCGGTAACGCGGCGGCGGACACCATGCTGAAGGAACTTGAGCAGCTTCTGGCTTCCACTGCCGAGCCGTCAGCGGAGACCTCCTCAAACTGGCTGCAGCCACTGGGAGATTACCGGCGGTTGAAATCGCAGGCGGCGATCCCATCGCGACTGAGATCCGCATGGAACTCCAGTCTGTTTGAAGTCGCCGACGTGCTTTACGCAGATCAGCTGAATCCGCTGCTGAAAGGATTTCAGGATCCCTTTGAGCTGCTGCAGGAACGGGCTCTGCGTCAGAACAGCACCATGATACCAGTGGCCAGTCCCATGATCTCTGGATCCATGGTGTACGTGCGCACGCCGATTGGTGTGCGGGCGTATCAGCAGGAGACGGGTGAGCTGATCTGGGAGATCGCGCGTCCTGAGCGGCCGATCAAGGAATTACTGGAGATGCGGGAGGCGCTGGAGAACGGACAGGACCTGATGTCGATCCCCGGCCGTCCGGTGGGTTTGCTGAATGCCGATTCCGCACTGCTTGACCAGATGATTCGTACCAACACGTCAGCACAGATGTCAATTAGTAATCGCACATTGTTTACTGTGGAAGAATCGTCCGGCGTGACATGGAGCATGTCACTGGGGGGCCTGATAAATGGTATGGGAGTCGAACGGCTGCCAACGAATTTTATTCGGGCCTACGATGCCGAATCGGGGCTGTTTCGATGGGAAATTGGCGGCCAGACGCAGAATGCGGATCCCACGGAAAATCGCTCAGCCAATCTTCTGGCCGGCTATTACTTTCTGGGAGCCCCGCTGGTGCTGGGCAGTCGGGTTTATGTGCTGGCAGAAAATGGTGAAGGGATTTTTCTGGTACGTATCGGGGAACCAGTAGAGGGTCTGCGTGAGTCGAATCCGTGGATTTCGGCATCGCAGCTACTGACAGTTCCGGATCGTCCGCTGGCAGCGCATCCTTTGCGGAAGCACGCGGGGTTGATTCCATCCTTCGCGCAGGGTCTGCTGATTTGCCCAACGTGCGATGATCGGATTATTGCGGTATCGGCCGAGGATTTGAGTATTCGCTGGGTGTTTCGATACAGCGGTGTGGTGCGGCGTCAGGAAATTGGTGGCGACAACAACATTTTATTCGGGGCGAACAATCCGTCCGACTCGAATCGCGTGGATCGGGACAATCGCTGGACGGATTTTCTGCCGCGTATTGTCGATGGAAAAGTGCTGGTCACACCGCGAGATTCCGATCAGCTGTATTGTCTGGACCTGGCAACAGGAGCACAGATCTGGACGGCAGCGCGTGGGGGCTACCATGCGGTCGCGGGTGTGACGGAGGATCGCGTGGTACTTGTCGGAAACAGCCAGGTGGGCGCGTTCGACATAAATACGGGCAAGCCGCTCTGGATGACGCAACTGCGTCGGGGCACCACGAGCGGATCCGTCGTTTTTCATGGCCCGGTGCTGCAGATTCCGACAGACACGCCTTCGATTGTGACGGTGGATACAAAAACCGGTCGGATTCTTGTCAGTCAGGAATGGACAGGCCCCAGACTACCCGGAAATCTGATTGCCACACCGAGCGGTCTGCTGTCGCAGGGGCTCACCACGGTCACTCGTATTGCCGCAGGAGACGGCGATGCGTTGCCCTCCGAGCGGGCTGCGGAGTTGCTGGTTCAGGGACGTGCGACGGATGCGCGAAAGTTGCTGGAAGATCGGCTGCAAACGGTTCCCTCAGACTCATCGGCCCGTGGAATGCTGATTGACATTCTGCTGGATCAGTTGCGAGCGGACTATCAGACGCACAAGGACGAGGCACAGCGCGTTCGCGATTTGCTGGCGGAGTCCGCGAAGGACGTGGAAATTGCGCCGCTGGTGCATTCGCTGATTGGCATGACGCTGTCCGATGCCGTTGTGCTGGGAGAACAGCTGCGAGGAACCACACGACGACAGCAGGACGAACTGACGGAGATTATCACACGGGGTGAAGAAGCTGACGGCGAGGTTCCCTTGAAAGAATTGCAGGTAAGAATCCTGCGAATGCTGGAACGATTACCTGCTGCCACAACGGAAATTGTGCGGGGTCCGGGGCTGGAACGAACGCAGGCGGACGTCCTTGCCGGGGTCATTCGCCGCAGTGTCATCCAGCGGACACCGGAAGAGCGGCAGGCGTTGGAACAGGGTTTGACCGTAGCGACGCTTTCGCTGGCCTCTGGCATCTCGATACCGCAGGATCGGCAGTTTTTCTTTTCCTGTCTGATCCGTGCCGGCCTGCCATTCACAGCACTGAACGTGCTGAAAGAGTTAGCAGCCAGTATGGAAGCGCCGGGGGAGCGACTGCTGCTGGAGCAGGTGCTGCTGGAAAGTTTCCGGGCGGCCGAGCCATCTTCGCCGGCGGCTGCAGAACAGTTACTGAATCTGTGGAAAACCGGGAAAGCGGACTGGGCGGCCTATTCGTGGCTGCAGGACCTGCAGACTCCTGCCGGACCGAAGAATCAACTGCGCCGAACCACGCAGAACGAGGGACAGCGTAAAGCTGTTCAGGAAACTGCGACGCGGGCGTTTCCAGAGTTCCTGAAGGCTCCGCAGTCGGTCTGGACGGGAGCCCCGAAGGTTGACGTTTCTGACGATCGAACCATGCTTCCCGTACGACAGTTTGCCTCGTCCATTCCGCACAGGCCAATTCCGTTGTATGGAGCGCCGGGATTGTATCGGGGCTGGAATCTGACCTGGATTCATGCATCGGAACGCGTCGGAGCTTATGATCCGGACGGTCGTCTGCAGTGGACTTTCCGACCGGTCAGAAGTCAGTACCTTGTTTACGGCGGCTACAAACCCGACTCGTGGGCGTTTTCCAGTGGACACCTATTAATCCTGCATCTCCAGGGAACCATTTATGCGCTGGACGGCAGTGCGATTGGTAAGGACGGCAGCCCGGCTGTACTTTGGCAGAAAAGTCTGGAAGTCCCCGGCAGCTCGGATGCAGAGAGTACTGACACAGAATCGCGGGATTTTGTGGCGCCCGAAGATCGCATTGAGAACTTTTTCCATATGCCGGGCGGACATTTTCCGGTCGGCCCGGTGACGGCTTTTGGAGTTCCGCTGATTCAGGGTCGGCGTCTGCTGATGCTGCACTCACTGACCGGGCGCAGATTATGGGAAGTCGATGGAATACCGCGAGACGCGAGGTTACTGACAGATGGTGACACGTTGCTGGTGATTTCAGAATCCGCCAGAAAAGTGGATGTGCGATCTCAGATAGACGGAGACCTTCAGACCACCGCGCGACTTCCTGAATGGTGGGGCGAGGCCGGCATCAATGTCGGTAGTTCGGTGGAAGACATTGACGTGGAACCTGGAACGGACATTCTGTGGCGAGTGCTTGCGGAGGGGCGCCGATGCGTGTTGTTCCGGCTGACGGCGGGACAGAGTTTTCTGGAATCGCGTGATTTGCTGACGGACGAACCGGTCTGGTCCCTGCCACTGCCACAGAAGACCGTGTTCAGCAATGTTGTGGAAGATGTTGTGGCGGTACTGAGCGAAGGCAAACAGCTGAAGCTGGTTTACGCTGACAGCGGCGAGGTCCTGTCTGACTTGAGTGTTCAGCAAATCCCGGAGCCTCGAAAACTGTACCTGCAGGCATCGCAGGGTCAGTTTCTGGTCCTGCCGGAAGCACTTTCTGAGGAAGATCCATCGCTGGATTTTTTCAATCCGATTATTGATGCTGTCCACGTCCATGGTGCCATTTACGCAGTGAATCGGGAAACAAAGGCACTGGCGTGGGAACTTCCGGTGACGCATCGTCAGGTGCGTCTGCTGACCTGCACACAGACTCGTCCGCTGCTTCCCAATCTGCCATTGCTGGTTCTGCTGTCGCGAGACCGGGATCCGAAATCTCAGAAGTTTTCGGTCGTCATTGGAGCGCAGGTCGTGGATGTCCGAAATGGAAAGCTGCTATATGAAGACGGCAATACGGGACTGACGCAGAATGAGTTGTGGCTGAGTTCGGATGCGGAAAATCGTCAGCTGTGCCTGAGTTTTGATCGACGTTTTGTGACCTTCAGTTACGGCGTTGACAAGATTCAGCCTGCGCCGTGACGGAGCATCACACGGTCCGAACGGCTCTGCCACGATTACTCGTCCGCATATGAAAATTCGGAGGGATTCATGGTGTACCAGCCTTCGCGTTGAGCCGCGAACAGGATCGCAGCGACGCAGTCCGCAGTCGTTCCAGGATTTCTGCGGTTGCCGTCGGCACGTAGAAATTCATCCAGAACCAGCAGGCTGTTCTGTCCTTCAGGAGACTGCGGCCAGCCTGTCTGCAGAACATCAGCAGCCAGTGTTTGAGCACGGGCCGACGTTGCGGAATCGCATTTGCGGACGATCAGCGTATCCCCAAAACCGGCCAGCAGTTTCAGAGCCAGCCACGTAATCTGTTCCGGCTGTGATCGAGTGATCTCTGAGGAATCGCGGAGCCAGAGCATGCCGTTTTCCAGGATCTGCTGAAATCCGTTTGCGTACTGCGCTGCGATCAGATCGCGATCGGCTGCCAGTGCCATGCAGTCACGCAGCGTGCGTGTTGGCTGCGATGCTACGTCTTCTTCACCGGCATCTCCCAGTCCGCCGGGACTGGCCAGACGAATGGCCTCATACACAAGGGTGCTGTCGTGCAGCGTTGTTGCGGCCAGCACCCGTTCGACTCCTTCGATCAGCGATTGTTCTGGAGGCACCGTGGCCAGCGGCGCGGTGAGCAGGATGATTCCGAGATTTGTGTTGTGACTCACGACAGCGCGGGTTGCCCGGACGGCATTGAGAATAGTCTGACCGAGGGACTGTTCCTGAGCGAGTGCGATGACGGGGGCGATGGCAGCAGCGGAGTGCAGAAAGTCCCGGACAGAGGCGTTGTCAAATTCCTTCCCGGGACAGACATTTCCTGGCTTGGGGCTGAGCACTTCCATGCGGCAGGCAGCATTCATCCAGTACTGAAGTTGCTGCTGCCATCGAGTCACTGGGACGCCCTGTCGAATAGGGTTGAAGGAGGAAATATTAAAAAAGAATACCAGAGACTGACGGGAAGCAGTCTCGCGTCGTTCGTCCGAAAATCGCTGACACTTATTTCGACTTTACATAACCGGTGGGAAAAGAGTTTTCCTTTTTCGAGTGTCCTGAGCCGGCGATGAGCTTTCGGAAGAGTGACGAATCCCCCTGAAATCAACAGAAGACAGGGGGCCTGCGGCTTATAGAGTGTTTACGTCGAATAAATCAACAGCTGTACACTCACTGGGTCTTTGTAAGTTGTGACTCGCATTTTCGTCTGTCTGGAAGGGCATCGCTATGGCGTGTGCGACTGGTTTAGAGTGCATTGCCCCGCACAGGAGATGTGAAATTGGGGGATTATTCCGGGTCAAAAACGTACTTTTCGCAGCATTTTTCGTGAAAAATGCAGGTAAATGGAAAAATCCGACCGAATTTTTATTGCAAAGTGTCGTTGCGGCTGATCTGAGCGAAACAGGAAGATCGATGGGAAATCCGGGGACATTGTGGCGGGTGCCGTGCAGCGAAATACGTTAGAGTAGGGTGTGAACTGCCGCGGGGGTATGGCATGTCGAAGGGAAAGTCAGACGAGTTGTTCGCGAATGGCGCAGCAGTCTTGACCCACTTTTCAAAGAGCGTGAGAATAGCGGGGCCAAATTTCCTGAAGGGATTCGGGGCGTGGCGAAGAGAACCAGCTGACAGCCGCTGTCGGATGGCGTGACATTGCCGGAAGAAGTCCGGTCCAGAGGACCCAGTGCGGGCGACGTCTCCCCGTGAGACAGCTCGAAGCATATCGGAAAGATCCATGAGCGAACCTGTTCCGGCCGACGAAAATTTGCGAAAAGTCCGCGAGCGAGTCATGCAACTGGCTCGTGAGATCGAGCAGTTGTCAGGGCAGGAGCTACCCCCGCAGCAGTTCTTTCAGGAGTTTTTGACCAGGGTTGTCGCGGCGATTGGGGCGCGTGCCGGGGCGGTCTGGCTGGTGGACGAAAGCGGACGGCTCGGTTTGGCCGCTCAGGTCAATCTGGAGCAAACGGGCCTTGGTGAGCGTCCGGGGGCGATGGCCCTGAACGAACGACTGCTGGTGGAAGTGCTTCAGACGGGTGAAGCCCGCACGCTCACGCATGGGGGTGAGACGCAGTTGCCGACCGAGCATGTTCTGGTGCTGTCGGCCATTCACCGCGAAAAGAAGTGTGTCGGCGTTGTGGAATTGTTCCAGCGTCCGGATGTCCCTGTGAAGGCGCAGTCTGGCTACATGCAGTTTCTGGAACAGATGTGTGGCTATGGTTCGCGGTTTGTCGAGGGAAAACGAAAAAGCACGACAGAAGCTGCTGACCTGAAGAGTCAGTTCTGGGGTGATTTTGAGCAGTTTACGCTGCGACTTCAGCGCTCACTGAACGAGCAGGAAGTTGCGGATGCGGTGGCCAGTGACAGTCGATCGCTGCTGGGCTGTGACCGCGTCTCGGTGGTGACCAAAAAGGGTCGCAGTGTTCAGGTGCGTGCGGTTAGCGGGCAGAGCAGTGTGAATGCGCGAGCCAATCTGATTGCGGCGATGGCAAAGCTGGCCACGCGCGTGATCGATATGGGAGAAACGCTGATCTACACCGGGCGAATTGAGGGCCTTGCTCCGCAGATTGAGGAACCGTTGGCAGCATTTGTCCAGGAGAGTGGATCTCGCATGGTGATGCTTGTACCGACATTCGAAAACCTGCCCATGGTTCGTAAGCAGGGTGAAGAAGCGGATCGGGAGCAGAAGAAGCAGCGAGTGAAGAGATCGGAAGGCGTCGTGTAGGGAA
>CAIYBH010000013.1 GCA_903924405.1 uncultured Planctomycetaceae bacterium
ACCCACTGAGGTGCCCGCTGCGCTGAAGCAACAAACGGATGCCATTCTGCGCTGCATGCTGCTGGACAAAAAGACGGAAAGCCGCGAACTGCGTTTTGTACTTCCGGACAGAATTGGCCATGTGGAAACCGTCCGCGGGGTCACCGCGGCAATGGCTCTCGGTGCCCTCGAACACCACGCAGACGCAGCATCCTGATGCGCTGCGATGTCCCTCGCACAGCACTCGCAAAGCCAGACAACGGCGGCCCAGTGTGATCGGCCGTTACAGAATTCCGCAGAGGATTCACTGGCGGTTTTTCCAGGAATCAAAAGCGACTGCCGCAACCGTGACACTTCCAGTGATGATGTAGCGCACGCCTTCTCCGGCACCAGCGTGTGCCAATCCGGTCTGCAACACGCTGATGATCAGCACCCCCAGAAAAGTCCGCAGAACCGAGCCACGACCGCCGGACAAACTTGTCCCACCGATCACTGCAGCGGCAATCGCCAGTAATTCCAGCCCCCGCGCCCCGCCAGGATCCCCGGTGCTGATCCGCGAGGTTTCAATCACGCCCGCGATCGATGCGCACAGACCACTGAACAGGAATACGCGGATCTTCAAGCGGGCTGGCTGAACACCACTCAACCGCAACGCCTGCTCATTGGCACCGACCGCGATGCAGTGACGTCCGAACACCGTACGCGTCAACAGCCCCTGGCTCAACAGCATAAAGACAGCACTCAGCAGGAACGCCGGAGAGACGCCGATCGCAGCCAGCGGTCTCGACAGCGATTCCACCGGAGCACCAATAAACTGCACTCGTGAACCTGTGATCAGCAGAGCCACTCCCCGCGCTGCCTGCAGCATTCCGAGGGTCACGATAAATGAGGGGATGCGTCCGCAGCTGCTGATCAAACCGTTCAGAAGTCCCGCCAGCAGGCCAATTCCGGGCACCAGCAGACCCGCTGCCGCAAAGGACCACTGGTGCTTCACCATCAGCATACCCAGTGAGGCTGACGTCAGAGCGACCAGCGACCCTACCGACAGGTCGATCCCCCCGGTAATCAAAACAAAGGTCATTCCCACACTGACGAATGTCAGTGCCGGAATCTGGTTCAGAATGCTCTGCAGCGTCGCCGCGGTAAGAAAACGATCCAGAGACAACGAAAATGCAGCGGTCAGCACAGCCAGGACGACGAGCAATCCGGCCGAGTTTCCGATGGTGGTCTGAAGTGACGAACGACTCACACCACACTTCCCTGAATGCAGCTCGCCGTGTTCTACTGAAGAACAGACCAGAAGCTGACAGCGGACTGAGAAACTTCAAACGCCCCCGGCGATCCAGTGCCGATCAGTAGCCACCAAACCAGCCACGCTTTGCTTACGGCCGCGTGGATTCACAAAGCGGCCCTGTTCAGCCGCCACTCAACTGAGATTCCGCCCAGCTGGCCAGCGCCGCACAGGCATCTCGTAACGCCGCATCACCGGCCAGCTTTGCCGCTGCGAGGTCTCCGTTCTGAACATCTGCCTGGCAGAAAAAGTAGAACTTGATCTTCGGTTCTGTTCCTGAAGGACGTCCGGCAATCTGCACGCGAATCGGCTGAGTCCGATCGGAGTGATAGATCAACAAGTCGCCACGCGGCTGATTGATGGTCGGAAGCGGCTGTCCGGACTGAACATCCAGACGTATCCCGGTCTGATAGTCCGCCACTTCACTGATCTGCATGCTGCCGAAGGCCCGCGGCGGATCCTGACGCAGCGTCTGCATCAGTCCGTCAATTTTTCCCTTGCCGGTCGGTCCTTCACAGTAGATGGACTTCTGACCTTCGCAGTAGTAGCCACAGGTGCGATACAGGTCATCCAGCTGATCCAGCAGAGTCCGTCCTTCAGCCTTCAGCTCACCCGCCAGCTCCAGAATGTAGAGTGCACAAACGGACGCATCCTTATCACGGCAATAGTCACCGGCAAGAAATCCAATGGACTCTTCCGTGCCGAACACGAAGTGCTCAGGACCGTTGTCTTCGATGGTTTGAGCAATGTACTTGAAGCCCACCAGCAACTCAGAAAAACAGCGTGCACCATGGGCAGCAGCCACCGCCTTCGTCAGCGGCGTTGTCACCAGCGTTTCGACAACATAGTCCTCCGGAGAAAAACGACCTGAGGCTTTGCGTTTGCGGAACAGGTAGTCGGTGATGAGCGCGCCCACCTGATTGCCGCTCAGTGACCGGAATTTCCCCTCGCCATCACGAACCATCACTCCCAGCCGATCAGCGTCCGGATCGGACGCCAGAATCAGCTCTGCAGGATGGTTGACGGCATGCACCCATTCGATCACCGGATCAAAGACCTGCAGGTTTTCCGGATTAGGCAGATGTCCCGGGACATTGGGGAAGTTTCCATCGGCCGCCCGATGCGGCTCAAACAACTCCACATCATGGAACCCCGCTCCCTGAATCACCGCATAGACCGAGGTTTCGCCAACACCGTGCAGAGGAGTAAAAATGGCGGACAGCGAACGACTGGTGGATTCTGAGAGCCGCACCACTTCCTGCACATACGCTGCGTCAATGTCCGCACCAATCAGCACAATCGACTGATTCTGCAGACACTGCTCAAAATCCGCTTCCGGAATCACCTCGGCGCGTTCCACTTCGCGAATAATGCCCTTGTCATGCGGAGCAATCACCTGACCTCCATTGCTCCAGTAGGCCTTGAACCCGTTATCGGCCGGGGGATTGTGCGACGCGGAAATCATTACGCCGATATTGCACTGCAGCTGACGCACCGCAAATGAGAGCACCGGGGTAGCTCGGTGCGAATTGAACAGATACACCTTCAGCCCATGCGCAGCGAACGTCGTGGCAGCGATGGCGGCAAATCGCGCAGAATGATTGCGGGTGTCATGAGCGATAACCACCGACCCCCCGGTCACGCATCCGGTGGAACGCAGGTAGACTGCCATACCATGCGCTGACTCGGCAATTGTCCGGTCGTTAATCGTGGCCGGTCCCATCTCACCCATCGGCCCTCGGCGCCCACCAGTTCCAAACGGAATAGCCGTCCAGAACATCGCATCCAGTTCCTGCCACTTTTCCTGCTGAATCAGGGCAGTGATCCGTGGCTGAAAGGCACTGAGCGATTCGCGCGAAAGCCAGGCCTGCAGATTGGCAGGCGAGTCCGCGGTCAGCTTTCCGGCAGCAGCCGCATTCCGGATGGAGGCAATGAGATCCGACGAAATCATACGAAATTCCTGCGTGAGCCCGAGCGAATGAGTCGTGACAAGTGAGTCGTCCCTGCGGCAAACAGGGCTTTTCAGGCAAATCCCGACAGCACAGGCCAATCGCACTGCTCAACCCCGGGACCTCGCCGAAAAACGGCACGCGGATAGTACATCAGAAGCGCGTCCGGCGTAGAATACTGTCCGGGAATTTTCATTTTCTGGTTCGAGTTTTTCGGGTGGAACTGCCAGAATCCGCAGAATTACTCCGAAATTTTCTTGTTTTTGTGACGGGCAACGTTCTCCGGGGAACTTGCAGGGGCCAGTCAGTCCTGACAACGTAACGCCCCATCCGGACTCAGGCTGGCCCCCCCGATGTGACGTCGAACAGTTGTCTTCCGAACACTGCCTGCAGACCGGCCCCCGCGCAGCAGCAGCGGCAGAAGGTCAACGTCTGACGCCGCGTGTGAACACAAATGCAGGTCCAATGACGCAATTCATGTGGGAAGCTTTCTGCCGATGACCATGGAACTGGCTGCTGCCATCCTGAAAAAACATTTTGGATTTCACGAATTCAAGGGAAGTCAATCGGCCGTCATTCAACGGGTGCTTGAAGGCGGTCATTCACTGCTGATCATGCCCACTGGTGGCGGCAAATCACTCTGCTTTCAGATTCCCGCACTCGTCTTCGCAAGCCTACACAGCGAACAACAACCACTGACACTCGTGATTTCTCCTCTGATTGCGCTGATGAAGGATCAGGTCGATCGACTGCAGTCCCTCGGAATCGCCGCCACCTTCATCAATTCGTCGCTGCGTAAATCCGAACGTCAACAACGTTATGAGGCCATTTCCAGAGGCGAATACAGCCTGCTGTATGTCACACCGGAACGCTTTCGCAAGCCTGAGTTTCGGCAGATCCTCAGTCGTCGTCACGTCGTCCTGCTGGCCGTTGACGAGGCTCACTGTATCAGCGAATGGGGGCATGATTTCCGGCCCGACTACTCACGACTCGGAGAGATCCGTGAGCAACTTGGAAATCCGATCACCATTGCACTCACCGCTACCGCGACTCCGGATGTGCAAACCGATATCCTGCGACAACTGCGGCTGCAGCCTGCTGATGTTCAGTTGTTTCACGAAGGCATCGATCGCCTGAATCTGGACCTGCGCGTGGAGGAGGTCTGGGATGCCGATGAAAAACAGGAATCCATGCAGGAAATCATTGAGAGCTGGCAGTCAGGGACTGAGGGTTGTGGAATCATCTACTTCACGCTGATTCGCACACTGGAAGAGTTCAGTGAACGACTGGCCGCGGAACGCATCCGTCATGTTTGTTATCACGGAGACCTTGACCGCGAATCACGCAGAGCCATTCAGGACGATTTCATGCGGGGCACGGCACGTCTGGTACTCGCCACCAACGCGTTCGGTATGGGGGTTGATCGAGACAATATCCGCTTCGTAATCCACGCTGATGTCCCGGGGTCACTCGAATCCTACTACCAGGAGATCGGTCGCGCGGGGCGTGATGGTGAACCGGCAGAGTGCGTACTGCTGTATGATCAGCGAGACCTGAACACGCAGATGGAATTCATCCGCTGGTCCAACCCGGATGCCGAATTCTGCGAACGTGCATGGCACCTGCTGACTCACAGCACCGAACAGGTCCGGGCCTTCGGAATTGACTGGCTGCGAGAGCGACTGTGTGACCGGCAGCGTCATGATCGTCGAATTGAAACCGTATTGTCACTCCTGCATCGCTACGGCGTCATTGATGATGAACATGACCTGAGCAGCCTGGAGATCGCGGGCGATCTGCCTGCCGCACTGGCTGACCCGACTCTGCGAAACGAAAAGCTGCTGAGCGACCAGAAACGCCTGTATGCCCTTGTGCAGTACATTCACAGCGACGATCGCCGCGCCTACCTGCGCGAGTACTTCGGTGTGCCCCATTCCTGACTGAGGAAACAAGGCAGCCGACTGTTGCGGTGAAGGCCAAGTTCCCCCGAACCCAAACAGCGAGGGAGGGCGAAGTTCCACCTGAGCCGCAGTACGTCTGCATCCCGGCACAAGCCTTACCACCCCATGAACGCTGTTTCCTCTGGTCGTCCTACCGCGACAACTCGTCCTGCCGGGATTCTCTTCGCCGACACGTCCATCCGGATTTTTCGCTGCTGAATCCAGCCTCGGGACACCTCACCTGAGGCCCCCCCCAAACCACCCTTCTTCCCCGTGCAGAAGAAGGGCGATGGCTGAGGGGTCTTACCTCGTACTCGCTCGCAGCGACTGTGCCCGCCAAAACACAAACCGCAGTTTGCGCAACACGATGCAGCGATCTTCACAGGCGATCGTTTTTATCACTTCGGCAGCCAGCATGAGTCCGCCCCAGCCAGACTCAGCAGGGCATTCGTCAGCGTGAGTTCAGGGCCATGGTAACGGTTTTCAGCTCCGTGTAATTCGCCAGGCCCGCCTCCCCAAGTTCTCGACCAATCCCACTCATCTTGAATCCGCCAAACGGTGCTGCGGCGTCAAAGACGTCGTAGCAGTTGACCCAGACGGTCCCGGCTCGCAGATCTCGGGAAAGCACGTGTGCTTTGGACACATCTCGCGTCCAGACCGCCGCTGCCAGGCCGTAGGCTGTATTGTTGGCCCGACGACTGACTTCATGCAGATCACTGAACCGCAGGATGCTCATGACAGGCCCGAAGATCTCTTCCCTCGCGATGTCCATCTCGTCCGTCACGTCAGTAAATACCGTCGGCTCCACAAAGTACCCACGG
>CAIYBH010000014.1 GCA_903924405.1 uncultured Planctomycetaceae bacterium
TACTTCGCGGCATTCAGGCCGTCTTTTTCGATCAGCATCGCCACGCCGGCGCCCGTCACTTTCACACCGAATTCGCCCGCGGCGTTGTAGTTCACGCCGAGGAACGCATTCAGATTGCTGGCTGCCAGTGTCAGGGTTGTCAGATCACCTGTTGTGGTCTTTTCAATCAAAAAGTCGCCGGAAGCCTGCACAAAGTTCTGGAACTGCAGCGACAAATTGCTGCGAATCTGCAACACGTCCGCAGAAGTGGTAAATTCCACGGCGACATCGCCATCCGGGGTCGTGATCGTCTGATTGATCGTTTGCCCAAGCGTATTCATTCGCAGACTGCCAGTTCCCGTCACCGTCAGCCCGCTGACACCTTCCAACGCCGTCGCTCCGGACGCCACCAACGCGTATTTGCCCGAGCTGGTGTTGATAATGGCGCCGAGATTTCCATCGGTGACTCGCACACCCGTTCCGCCAGCCCCCACAAACGCCGTCACATCGGATGCGGCTACCGTCAATTGGCTACCGCTTTTCGCCACCGAGAATCCGCCACTGATCGAAGCGAATCCGCTGGCCACGGCTGTGACTGACCCTTGAAACACCGGCGCAGCTTCCGTGGCACCAAAGGCCACGACCACCGGACTTCCGCTGGTCATCGCAATGGTTTCATTGACCACGCCGCCCGTCGTATTGACTCGCGCCGCCAGCGTGCCTTCCAGAGTCACTCCGGACACGCCCACCATCGCTGCCGTGCCCGCGGCATCGATTGCGTAGGTCGTAGCGCTGCCGGTCTTATAAAACGCAGCTCCCAGTCGACCGCCGGAAATCTGCACGCCAACTTCATCGCCACTACGGGGTGTTCCATTGGGATCCTGACCCAGAAACGCATAGATCTCGGTCCCGCCCACTTTGATCTTTGTGGTACTGCCGACCTGTTCCTTTGCAAAGGCAAAATTTCCGGATAGCTTTGTGAAGCCAGAAACGCCCAGATCCAGAGTCCCACCGAACTGACGAATGCTGTCGGCCACATCAAAGTCTACGGGAATCGAAGCCCCAGACAATGTCGGCACTGAAACCGTAATCGCTTTGCCCAACTGGTTGATGTCCAGAGCCAGCGGGCCGGTCAGATCAAGGTCTGGCAAGCCGGTCAGACTGACCGAACCGCCAAGTGTCTGCACGGCGAATTTCGGGTCCAGCCCGGTTGCCTTTTCGATCACCAGACCAAAGCCCGCATTGTTCAGCCGAACGCCGAATTCTTCGGCGGTGTTGTAGTTCACGCCCAGAAACGCATTCAGCCCGGATGCTCCGGCGCGCAGAGTGGTCACGCCACCGCTGACCGTTGTTTCCATCAGGAAGTCGCCAGACACCTGCACGAAATCGGTAAACTGGCCGGTCACGTTTCGTGCGGCGAAACGCTGCACGCCGGCCGTGACATTCAGCGTCCGCGTGGTTCCGCCAACCTGCAGAGTGCGCGGCACACTGCTGCCGGTTGTGTTGATTTCTGCCCCACCGGTCCCAGATAGCGACAGCCCCGGAACACCGGTCAGCGCCGTTGTCCCAGACGCATCCAGAGCAAACGTGCCATTGGATTGAATCAGGGCGATCAGCGTTCCGCCGGACAACTGCACGCCGACGTCATCGGATGTGGTTCCAGCATCCCCGGCATCACCGAGCAGCGCTGTCACGCCGGTCGCGCCGAAGACGATTTCACGCAGTGCCCCGGAACCGGTTGTTTCCAGCGTGACGCTGCCGGTCAGGTCGACCACCGACGTCGACACGGACGCATTGTTGGCTGACAATCGCACGTACGGACCAGCGGGCAGAGATAGTGTCAACGGGGTTCCATTGACGGTCAGTGTTTCTGCAATCGCCGTGGACGACGTATTCACCGCCAGCGTATAGGTTCCGCTGAGGCTGAGCGTTGCGATACTTTCGGACAGCGTGCCGGTGACCTGAGCCCCAAAGCCGCTGTTGTTCAGTACCAGCACACCGGTCCCGTTGGAAAAGTCGACCAGCTGCCCGGAGGCTCCTGTCAGCGACATTGCTGCGTTGGATGCCGCGATTGTGATGATCGGAGAACCATCGGCTGCTGTCTGTTTGGTAAACGCCAGCGTGCCACTGACAGACTGCTCAAGAAACGTCACGCCCCCGGTCACAGTCACGGTACCTGTGCCGGACGTGAAGAAGGTTGCCAGCTGAGTAGCCATAGCCGTGGAATCCACAGCGAGGGACACCGCCCCGGTGGGGAATGGTGTCGCGACCAACAGCAGACCTGTCGGTGTTTGAATCGGCAGCAGAGCCCCGCCGGAATACGTCAGCCCGGTCAGTTGATCAAAGCGCCCGGTCACCTCAGACGCCGACGCAACCTGGAAGACATCGCCAAAGGCCGGCGTAAACCCGGACGCGAAACTGACGGCGAGTGTTCCGTCGAGCTGCAGGGTTCCGTTGACCGCCAACTGGTCGAACTGTCCGGTGGCTGTGCCTCCGATTTGCAATTGCAGAGTCGCGGTGCGTGTGAGCGTCACGTTTTGGGCGGACAGGGTTCCGAGGCCATTGCCTGGCGCCAGTGTTCCACTGACGGACGCGGTTCCGCTGAGAATACCGGAACCGCCGAGCAAGGCGCCGGCGTCCACGGTCAGCGTATCGGTTGACTGAAACGTGCTGTTGACGAACAGCGAACCCTGCTGCACGCTGGTGGGCCCGGTGAACGACGCTGCGGCATTGAGCGCCAGGGCACCGTCGCCGAGCTTGGTCATCCCGAGGGATCCGCTGACAGCGCCATCCAGATTCAGCTGACCGGCCGAGACATCGAACGTCGTGGCGTTCAGCACCAGCGGCATTTGAAGCGAGGTGGTACCGGTCACACTGCTGACATCGGTGCCGGCGTTGTCCAGGCGAATGGAATTACCGCTGGTCGTGTAACCGCCGCTGAGAAACTGCAGGCTGTAGCTGGAATCCGCGGACGTATCATTCACCAGCGTCGTCGTACTGGTGGAATTAAACGACAGCGAATCGCCATCCTGCGGCAGCGCCTCGAAGTTCCAGTTGCTGTCGGAAACACTGCCCCCAGCCCAGTTCTGGCTGACATCCCCGACCCATGCCAGACTTGCCGGGAGGACTCGTTGTTCCAGGCTTTCGGAGAAGGAGCGAATCTGCTGTGCCTGCAGACCATTGGCAGCCAGCATACGTCGCGAGCGAATCCCGGCCGCCCTTCGCAGGCTGCGGCGATTCTCGGACGACTTCAGCATTGACGAACACTCTTTGATCCATTTTGTCAGCGACATAACAGCCAGACTCCGGAACGGGATTTAAGAGTTCCCGGTATTAAACACTTGAATTCCAAAGTTACCGGCGTGTTAAACCAGAGAGCTTTGGAAGCATTTTCCATCACCAAATGAATTCTCATGCCATGCTTGACGAAAACAGGGCATTTCATTCCAGCGGCAACACCTGCTCCTTAACTCAGTTGCGGACCATCGAGCCACAACGCCAGGAGTTACCGACGGGGGCCTGCCTGACAGGTTGAAGACCAGCCGGCAAACCAATTTCGGGCCTCATGCCCGCCAAGATGGGTGCAAGTGAGCCACCCTCTGCTTTTCAAAACGAGAAAATCGCGAAACCTGCGCAAGATTTTCTCAAGTCCGAAGATCCTGCGGTTTCGTCCGAGCCCCGGACGATCTCAAGCTGGAGTTTTTTTTCCTGGTCACAGGATTGTTAAAAAGCGGAACAGGATTCGCAAATTTATGTGATCTGAACGATATTCCCGTTGTGGTCGTCGAGGAATGGCAGCAGAAATCTGAGCAGCGTGTCGGATTCAATTTGCAGAATTCGTCCGCCGACACCATTGTCTGTCGCTTCAGGGGGCCTGAGTGGGGAAGGGCTGTTTGCCGCCTGAGAGGGATTCGAGAAGTTCGGAAGTTGCTACGGGAGAGGTAAGATGTCGGGGAAGTCGATTGTTCAGTGCATCGCATTGCTGTGCGTGCTGATTGTCATCTCACTGGGCCGTCAATGGACACCGGAAGGGTCTGCGGCAAATGTGCGTTTGGGTGATTCCGGGGCGACTGGAAGTGCAATGTCCGACAAAGTGATCGCTGCTGCACAGCGGACTCTGGATGAGCAGGTGGCGGCATGGAATCGGGGAGACATCCCGGGATTTATGGCCGGTTATGTGCGTGATGAAAGCCTGCGATTTGCCAGCGGTGGAGCGGTAAGGCGTGGCTGGCAGGAAACGTTGCAGCGTTATCAAACGCGTTATGATTCCCCGGAAAAAATGGGAATGCTCACCTTCCGCGACCTGGAGTTTCTGGTGATCAACGGGGACTTCGCTGAGGTGTTTGGTCGATTTGAGTTGAAACGTTCGGAGGCGGTCGGCAACGCAACAGGCTTGTTTACTCTGCTGATGCAGCGTAAGGGCGATCAGTGGCTGGTACTGCATGATCACACATCGTCAGAGACCCCGTAAATATCACGTGCTCAGGTCGCGACAGGATTCCGTGTTGTCCTGGTGGAGACAACGTTGAGGTGGTCACTGAAGCGGCAGGGCGCAAGACCTCCGGTTAGTTTGACACTGCCACGCGGTGAGATTGAGACGCCGTGGCACCGGACGGCTCGCGCCGTACCGCTTCAAATCGCAATCGAAAGCAGGTGGCAGTTGGGCACGCGCCGTACCGCTTCAAATTGCAACCGAAAGTAGGTGGCATTGGGCTTGCGCCATACCGCTTTTATGGCAGCGCGGAGGACTTACGCCGGGGGGAGGGGGCACGGCCAGCGCACACTAAGTTCCTTTGATACCAAGGACTTGCAACATGAAGTTCCA
>CAIYBH010000015.1 GCA_903924405.1 uncultured Planctomycetaceae bacterium
CTCTGCGGGATCAGATTTCAGTCCAGTCGACGGCGGAGACATGCTGGAGTCCTGCAGAATGAGGCGAGCGACGCTGATTCAGGCCAGGCGATGCACTTCATACTATATATAACTGTATCGCAGTCCTCTGACCCTTCGAACGCCGACACTGTACCAATCCGAAGCCTGGCCGAAAAGGGGATTGTCTCAGTCTCGACAGTCGCCACCGGCTGGGCGGGCGGTTGTGCTGCGCAGCGGGGATCAGGGGGAGCCAATTTTCATGAGACGCAGTTCACGAATGATGGGGCGAAAATCCATTTGTCCCAGAATGTCGCGTTCGAGATCGATTCCCGGGGCAATTTCTGTCAGTTGCAGACCTTCTGCTGTCAGCCGAAAGACGGCTCGTTCTGTAATATAGGTCACGCTGCGACCTTCAGATTGTGCGAGGGGACCGGAGAAGGAGACCTGCTCCACCTGACGCACGAATTTTCGAATCCGGCCTTCGCGAAGAATCTGCAGTTTCCCGTCCTCGACCCGGAGTTCGGCACCGCCGGCGGTCAGCGTTCCGCAGAAGACCAGCCTGCGAGCGCTTTGTGAGATATTCACAAAGCCACCGACACCGGCAAAACAGGTTCCGAAGCGGGAGACGTTGACGTTTCCGTGCTGGTCAACTTCTGCCGCCCCCAGTGCGGCAAAATCCAGGCCTCCGCCATCATAAAAATCAAACTGGGCCGGTTGATCGATGATGGCTTCAGGAAAGCGAGCGGCACCGAAGCTGAGTCCCCCGGCCGGAATACCGCCGAGTGGGCCACTTTCCACAGTGAGTGTCACCTGATCGAGCATGCCGCGTCGTGCGGCCACCACCGCGATGCCCTCGGGCAGACCGATTCCGAGGTTGGCGATGCAGTGGGCAGGCAGTTCATCGCAGGCCCGTTCCGCCACAATCCTGCGAACGGTGTCCGACTGCGGCTCCGTGTCGTGATCATCAGCGAGGGTCGTGGGGCGAGGCTGGCAGTAGTCCGGGTTAAAGGGTTCAGCAAAAGTCTGCCAGTGATCCTGTGGATCAGCGACGACCACGTGTGTGACAAGTCGTCCAGGAACACGAACTCGTTGGGGGGCGACGGGGGTCTGCAACAGCCGTTGTACCTGAGCGATCACGAGACCGCGATGGTTATGGGCGGCCTGAGCAATCGGCAGGACATCGCCAATCACGGCTTCGTCATCCAGAATCAGGTTGCCAAACGGATCTGCAGCCGTGGCACGGATCAGCCCCACATGAATGGGGAACGCGTGGTAGAAGAGCCATGTCTGACCATTGAGAGAAATGCGTTCGACCAGAGTCTCTGTGGATCGCTCGTTCAGACGTCCGCCGCCGTGTTCGGGATCAATAAAGGTTCCCAGGCCAATTCGGCTGATGCAGCCGGGGCGTCCGGCCGCAATATCCCGGAACAACTGGCAGATGACACCCTGTGGAAAATTCCACGCTTCGATGGTCCCGTTGAGGGCCATGCGTCCCAGTTCCGGAGCCAGACGCCAGTGCCCCCCGATCGCTCGACGCAACAGGCCGTCGTGGGCGAGATGATTCAGGCCGCGGGACTTGCCGTCTCCCTGTCCAGCAGCATACACCAGAGTCAGATCGCGGGGCTGGGCGTGATTCAGAAAGCGGCGTTCGAGAGCGGCCGTGAGGGCTTCGGGATGACCTGCGCCGACGAAGCCGCCGCTGGCCACCGTACAGCCGGAGGGAATGCGGGCCACGGCGTCATCGGCCGAACACAGTTTGTGGTGAATCGGATCGGTCATGCCCACCAGCCGCCGTTGACATGCAGTGTCTGACCGGTGATGTACGACGCCAGCGGACTGCAGAGAAACAGAATGGTACTGGCAATTTCTTCGGGTTGCCCGAAGCGACGCAGTGGAATTTGTGACAGCATCTGATCACGCGCCTCCTGCGGAATGGACTGGCCCATTTCGGTCAGTACGACACCAGGAGCGACGGCGTTGACATTGATCTGACGTGCAGCCAATTCGCGACTGAGCACTTTTGTGAGTCCGATGATGCCGGCCTTGGCGGCCGCATAGTTGGCCTGTCCGAAGAAACCCATCACGCCTGAAATCGAGGCGAGGTTCACGATCCGTCCTCCATCCTGCAGGCATGGAAGTGCGATCTGACAGACACGAAAGACGGCGGAAAGATTCGTATTGATGACGGTCTCCCAGTCTTCGTCCGTCATCTTTCGCAGGGTGCGATCGCGCAGGACGGCCGCGTTGTTGACCAGCAGATCAAGGCGACCGAAGCGTGACGCGATCAGGTCCATGAGTGCCGACATGTCTTCGCGTGAACGGACATCCGCAGCGACCGCGAGGCCCCGATCACCGAACGGTTGCACAGCCTGTTCGGAGCGGCGTTTTCCGACACCGTCATCGTCGTTCAGGTAATTGATGACAACCGAAGCGCCGCAGGTGTGCAGCAATTGAGCGGTCGCCAGCCCCAGCCCCTGGCCTCCGCCTGTAATCAGAGCCACTTTTCCGGAAAGATCAATCGTCAGCATAGGACTGCAGTTTCGGGTGAGGCCGTATGGGTGTGAGAGAGTGTCATGATGGCGAAGCCGTTAGAGCGACGGGGCGGCCGTTACAGGTTCAGGATATTGCGAGTGTCCTGTTCGATGCTCTGCAGAAACTTCAGCAGCTTCTGATGGACATCTGCCGCGAAGGTTTCGGCATTCAGCAGAGCCGTGATTCGGTCCTGCATTTCCTGATCGGACACCTGAACCGGATCGGAGACTTTGCTGGCATGCCGCAGTTCTGACAGGCGGGGCAGCAGGGTCTGCTGCAGATGTTCACTGAGTTCTCTGGCGAGATACTCGGCCCGGTGGAACCGCTCCACAAGCGGAAGATTCTGAGGCTCCTCGTCCATCCTGGTTGCTCCCCATGGAAGTCTGAACAGTACAACGCAGAGGCATGCGGGTGAGCAGCGGCGAAGAATTTGCCTGCGAGGATTTTCTGCCGGAAATCGCCCGCCTTGCCCAGACCGGATTGTGAGTATAGCAGGTATTGAACGGCAATTCCCACAGTGAAATCCCGGCTCATGCCAGCAGAGTTCCGGAATCACTTGTAATTCCGGGGTGATCAATCCAATCCTGTGGAATTCCGAACGCTGTCCGCGATAATGCACAGCGAAAAGTCTCTGACGTGTCACATCGGAATGTCACGCATGCCGTGGAAGTTTGCCATGCCCGTTGTCACCTGCTGTCGCTGCGTCGTCGCCGTGACCAGAGTTTTCAGTTTGCTGCTGCCGCTGACAGTCGCCATCGCTGCGGACGAACGCGATGGACGTGATGGTGGTGTTATTCCCGCACTCGTGACCGTGCGCATTCCCACGCTGGAGCAACTGGCGACGGATTCCCGCGAGGAGAAGCAGCCTGTCTCCAAATCGGTACTGAACTCCAATGTGACTGGTCGGCAGACTACGGTGACCGAAACGCGTCTGAAGATTATTCCGGAAAGTCAGCCGCTGCAGTTTGAATTCCAGACTTCAGGCCAGATTCGCAGTGAGACAACTGGCGTCAATCCGCAGGCGCTTGTGGACAGTGTTGGGCAGCACCAGTTCGAGATCATCAAGCCAATGTGGTTTGATGGCACCATCTTCCGGACTCAGAAAAGTCACGGCACCATTCAGGCGTTGCAGACGCCGACGCGGGTGCGAAGTGTCGCGGGAACACGGATGCCGCTGGTGGCTCCACTGGGGGATCAGCTGGCATGGAACAAGGTGATGCGTTTGCAGCCCCGGATCAATCAGTTAGTGGCTGCCGAAGTGTCTAAGGATGTTGTGCCGGAAATTGATCAGGTGATTGATCAGCGATTCAGGGATCTGGGAAATCAGTGGGTGTCGCTGCAGCGGACGATCTCGAATGCCTTGCCGGTGTTCAGCAGGTCCTGGCATGCGGCGGCCTCGCGGCAATCGGTGCATCTCTGGAATGGGGCGCGGTCGGACATGGCCGACAGACGCAGCACGCAGAATCCCGGGACGGCTCGCAGCGGCGGATTTGTGGAGCTGCAGGCGGGAGAAGATCTGGCGGTGTCGTTGTCGGAAGACGTCCTGACGCGAGCGATTGCGGCAGTGGTTCCCACGGGGCAAACTGTGCCGGATGTGGCGTTGCCGCGTCTGAAGGCGGCAATCCAGCAGACTGCGTTGGCAGACTTGCCGACGATGGCGACACAGCTGCGAAAGGTACTGAAAGAGGCACCAACCCTGTTTGCTCTTGAGTTCGATGAGCGAAACCCGGTGACTGCGCGTTGCCGGGACGGCGAGGTGGACTTGACCTTTCACTTTCGGATCCATCCGAACCTTGGCAAGGCCAGTGAATGGATGAGTGCGGCGGTCAGTCTGACCGCTGAAGGGCTGACACGGGAAACGTGGACGGTCCGAGTCAGTTCGGTCGACGTCCGAGAACGGGGGTCTGCATCACGCTCCGGGATTGCGACATTGTTCAAGCCCGATGAGAGCAGTCCGGACTTTGTGATTCCGGGGGCACCTGAACCACTTCCGGCGACGACAGTGGACGAGGGATCGATCGAGAAAACGGAAACGTCATCTGCACCGTCATCTGCCGCAACGGGCTCGGCGTGGACGACGGTCGTGCGGAACAGTCTGCAGACGTTGCTGCAGGCCGCAGAGCCGCCGCGTCTGCCGCTGGAGTTTTCCGGGCCGGAGATGAATGCGCGGGCCACGCGGTTGCGGATGGTGCGACTGCGGGCCGAAGACGGTCGACTGCGGGTGGTCCTGCGACTGACTCGTGAACCTGCTACGAAGGTGAGTGCACGCTAAGGCGGGGCAGGGTGGCATTCGTGCTGGGGAGGGCGAGCGCGAACGTGCGGCTCGCGTGAACGTGCCATCGGGGAGTGCGCGGAACACAGAAACAGGCTGACGCAAGGAGATTCCTGAGAATTGCGAGGCATCCCCGGGAACTGGAAATGGAGTCACAACTGCTGGTGGTCTCGGGGAAACTGTGCCGTGAAAGAGCAGGATTCAGGTCAGGCAAGGGTCTCGGATGGCGGGGAAAAATCGCGCCGCGAAGACCTGCGGCGTTGTGGGGATTCCAATTGGGCACCCTGTAGTTTCCCGGGTCCCGCTGTGGTGAACTCCTTGACCCCGGAGCGTTCCCGGTTAAAATTGCCCGGCTGAGAACATGAGGGTCAGGAAGTACTCTCCCAGCGTCAAAGCCAAAGAAGTCAGCGGTCGAGCAGAAAGAGATCTCCCGCTGGACTCAGCCCCCCGTCATCAGGTTCCCGGTCCCGGCGTTGATTCGTCTGCGCTGTGGACGTGGTGATTGTCAGCGGAGGGAACCTTGTAGTCTGCGTGTCGCACGAACAGCTGGTCTGACGATTGTCGGTCGCTGCGTGTGTGGTCAGGTGGGCTGCGAGAACCGTGAATTGGTTCGCCAGGTGGAGCAGAGTTGTGTACGGAACGGGTGATGACTTCAAAGAGCTCGTCCGCTCCAGCACCAATCTGGTAGATCTGGTGTCTGAGATAGTGGCTCTGAAACCGCAGCATGGCGGTCGCCAGTATCTGGGATTGTGTCCATTCCACGATGACCACAATCCCTCCTTTTTCGTGTACCCGGACCGTCAATCGTATCGGTGCTGGGTGTGTGACGAGGGTGGTGACTGTTTTCGCTGGGTGATGAATATCGAGAAGGTGTCCTTTCCGGAGGCACTGGAAAGCTTGGCGCGTCGAGCGCGTCTGGAGATTCCAAAGCGTCACCGGCAGGACCAGCCAGGCGGCGGGCCATCAAAGTCCGACGCACTGGAAGTGGTGGAATGGGCAGCAGACCTGATGCATCAGGCACTCCGTTCAGGACGGTTTGCCGAGCATGCTCGGGAGTACGTTGCCAAACGAAAACTGTCTGCAGAGACCGTGCAGAATTTCCGGTTGGGTTACCATCCGGAGGACCGCTACTGGTTTCAGGAGAAGGCTCGTGGTCGATACACCCCGGCGCAGCTGGTGGCAGCCGGGTTGATTCGGGAACGGGACGACGGGCAGGGGTATTCGCCGATGGATCTGGCGGATCGACTGATTTTTCCGATTTTCAACGAGAATGGCAGAATTGTTGCGTTTGGGGGACGAGTGTTGCCCGGACGCAACGACCAGAACCGAGGGAAATACTGGAACAGTCAGGAGAGTACGATTTTCCAGAAACGTCGAATGATGTATTCGTTCGATCGAGCCAGAGAATCCATTCGCAGGCAGGGCTGCGCGATCATAGTTGAAGGATACATGGACTGCATTGCCTGTCATCAGGCCGGGGTAACCAATGCGGTTGCCACTCTGGGGACGGCACTCACAGAAGATCATGTTCGGGTTTTGCGACGTTTTGCTCCGCGTGTGGTGCTTGTTTTCGACAGTGATGACGCAGGGCAACGCGCGGCAGAACGCTCAATATCGCAATTCGTTGCACAGGATCTGGACCTCCGAATTCTGAATGTGCCGTCAGGCAAGGATCCTGCGGACTATCTTGAGGAGCATACTCGTGAAGATTTCCTGCGTCTGACTGAGTCAGCGTCGGAAGCATGGGAGTTCAAGCTGCAGGCGGTTCTGAAACGCACCGGCAATACAACCGTTGCAGGTCGCCAGCAGGTGCTTGGTCAGATGCTGGAGTTTCTTGCATCAGCCCCCGGGCTGGCTGGAAGCATTCGTGAAGACCTGATTCTTCGGAATGTCTGCTGGCGAGTTCAGGTGGATGAGCGAGTGGCTCGCCAGCAACTGAACGAAATGCGGAATGCCGCACAGAAAAGAATTGATCTCAGACAACCTCAGGACAGCCCGGTTACTAAACCAGCAGTTCGTCCCGTAAATGCCATCGAAAAGGCCGAACGGGAACTACTGGAGATTATCCTGACCTGTCCTGAAACCATCGATCTGATCCGACACCATGTCGGACCGGATGACATTGAAAATACACGGCATCAGCGACTGCTGGCGCTGTGCATTGATCTCTGGAAGGAAGAAGGAGAACTTCCGGAACCTGGCAGACTGATGATTGCAGCTGACTCAGACTCAGAACTGCTGAGCCTGATCAATGCCGTCCTCGACTCTGCAGAAGAGAAAGGCATCTTTCGGCTGATGTCCGAAGGGAAATCGACCGACGGGGCAGCAACATCGTTTCCTCCCCACCTGGAACGAGTCCTCGCACCTCTTCTGGAGAAACGTGAAAAACAGGCCGGACAATTGTCCCGCCAGTTGCTCGCGTCAACCGACAAATCCGCGAACGAACTGAATGATGAAACACGCAATGCGCTCCGCCGCCTGCAGCAGTTTCGTCAAAGTCAAATGGGAAACCCTTCGTCTTTCAAATAATGTCGTCATAAAGAACCGCTTCGCACGGTGTGTCTGATTCCCACCATTGCACCACGTCCGAAGTACTAATGTTGCCCGGAGTTATGAACCATGAAATATCTCGATGAAGGCCTTCGGAATCTGGTCCAGGCCGGAATGCGCCAGGGACATCTGACCTTCTCTCAGGTGAATTCCTATCTGCCGGACGAAGCCGCTGACCCGCAGCACCTCGACAACCTGATCATCTTCCTCGAGGAACTGAATATCCCGCTGCAGCCGGATCCGGAAGTCGTTGGTCATTCCATTCCGCTGTCCTCCCGGAAGAAGCGGAAACAGGAAATCCGCATCGATGACGAAGGCCGCGGCGGTGAAGATCCGATTCGGGTCTACCTCAGCCAGATGGGCGAGATTCCTCTGCTGTCACGCGGGGAAGAAATCTTCCTTGCCAAGCAGATCGAAGTCACGCGTCGACGCTTCCGTCGAGCTCTGCTGTCCACAGAGTTCGCGCTGAACTACTGCCACGAAACTCTGGTCCGCGTCCATCGCGGCGAATTGCCGTTCGATCGCACGATTAAGGTCTCCATGACCGAAAGTCTGGAGAAGGAACAGATTCTGGGACGTATGCCCATCAATCTGGCCACGATCGACAACATCCGACAGCGCGACACGGAAGATCATGCCAGTCTCGCCGCCGGTAACCTGTCTCCCGAAGAACAGACCGCACTGCAGCACCGCGTCGCCGAACGCCGCCGTCGCTGTGTGACCCTGCTGGAAGAACTCAGCCTGCGAACTCAGCGTCTGCAGCCCTGCATGAAGCGTCTGGAACAAATCTCTGCTCGCATGACCGAACTGCAGGAACAGGTCGACAGCCTCCGTAACCTCACCTCGGCCGTCGATGAACGACGTCACCTGCAGAAGGAACTGGACGAACTGATCGCGCTCACCCGCGAAACTCCGGCCTCCATGGCGGCCCGAGTCCAGACCATCGTTCAGCGACACAACGAGTACGACAAGGCGATGCGCGATCTCTCCGGCGGCAACCTGCGGCTGGTGGTGTCGATCGCCAAGAAATACCGCAACCGCGGACTGACCTTCCTTGATCTGATTCAGGAAGGCAACACCGGCCTGATGCGAGCAGTCGATAAGTACGAATATCGCCGCGGCTACAAGTTTTCCACCTACGCTACGTGGTGGATTCGCCAGGCAATCACCCGCGCGATCGCTGATCAGGCACGCACCATCCGCGTGCCCGTTCACATGATCGAAGCCATGACCAAACTGCGAGCCGCCGCACGCGTCCTGCTGCAGGAAATCGGTCGGGAACCCACGGTTGAGGAAATGGCGGAAGCAGCCGGGGTACCTCTGGACGAAGCGCGACGCGTCATGCGAATCTCGCGTCAACCAGTCAGCCTCGACAAACCCATCGGGGAAGGTGATGACAGTGCCTTTGGAGATTTCATCGAGGATCGTGGCAATGACAGCCCGGTCAGCAATGCCGCCTCCGAAATGCTCAAGGACAAAATCGATACCGTGCTGAAGACGCTGACCTACCGCGAACGCGAAATCATCAAGCTGCGTTACGGCCTCGGTGACGGCTACACCTATACGCTCGAGGAAGTCGGTCGAATCTTCAAAGTCACTCGTGAACGTGTTCGACAGATCGAAGCCAAGGCCGTACGAAAGCTGCAGCACCCTGTCCGCAGCCGACAATTGCAGGGCTTCCTGGAAAGCGTCGCGGCTGTCGCAGGTCACTGACACAGTCTGAGCGTAACGACGCAACCCCGGATCACTTCAAAAAACAAAGCCGGACCGAGTTGGCGATTCTGATCGCCTGCCCAGTCCGGCTTTCTGTTTGCGCTGATGCGTCACTGAGGTCACTCCTCAGAAATCAGACACGCCTCAGACATCGTAGGTGACAATTCCGTGTCGCTGAGACCGGCTGATCTTCTCTGTGGAATACAAGCCGGCCAGCACGAATTCCACGCAGGAAGCCCGCATCGCGGCATTCTCCGAGGCGTTGACTTCGAAGGCCTTGTCCCACACCGGAGGCACTCGCTTCAGCAACGATTCGTAGTGCGCGCTGGGCAACATGTCGCCCACTTCAATACGGACACCCTTCGCGAAGATCTTTGAAATCTCGTCCAGACCATGCTGTTCAACGTACTCTTCGAAGACCGTACGAATCGCTTCAGCCACCACGCTTTCCAGCACCTGCCGTTCACTCATCTGATGACTGCTCATCAGATCCACTTCCAGCTTACCCAGCGACGATGAGTACAGGTGCCCGAGGTCACTGATTCGGGGAACTGCCGGTCGCTCTGCAAGCACCGCACCACGACGACGAGCACTGGCAATCATCGTCTGATAGTTGGCAATGCTGAACCTCGCACTCACTCCGGACTGCTGGTCAATGTACCGACTGCGACGGGCCTTGCGACTGATCTCCTCAATGATCTGCTTCATGAACCACGGCACCACCACTGGAAATTCGCCATCCAGAGCAATCTCGCACTCCTGCTCCATAATACGAATACCAGCGTCCCGTTCATTCGGGTAATGCGTCTGGATCAGACTGCCAATGCGGTCCTTCAGCTGAGGAATGACTTTCCCGCTGCGGTTGTAAGTCGCCGGATTCGCGGAAAACAGGATCATCACGTCCAGCTGGAACTGCACGGGATAGCCGCGAATCTGCACGTCACGCTCTTCCAGAATGTTGAACAACCCGACCTGCACCAGTTCGTCCAGCTCCGGCAACTCGTTCATGGCAAAAATGCCACGATGCATGCGCGGAATCAGTCCAAAGTGCAACGCCTCTTCAGCCGACATGCTGGTACCGCCAGCCAGTTTCGCCGGATCAATTTCCCCGATGATGTCCGCGAATTTCGTGCCCGGTGCCAGTCGCTCCGCGTAGCGCTGATCCCGAGGCCACCACAGGATGCGTATCTGATCCTCAGGCACGTCCGCAACGTAACGCTTGCCCTGACTTGTGATCGGCTGATACGGATCCTCATGTACGGGACACCCCGGCAGATCCAGATACGGCAGAAATTCATCCAGAAACCTCGGCAGCAGTCGCATCATGCGGCTCTTGCCCTGGCCCTTCTCGCCAAGGAACAGCATGTCATGGCCCGCCAGCAGGGCAAGGCTGATTTCCGGAACCACGGTGTTCTCGTAGCCCACCATGCCGGGAAACAACTCTTCTCCGCTCCCCAGCAGCCTCTGGAAATTCTCCTGAATCTCCTGTTTGACTGAACGCGATTTCCACCCACTGGCTCTCAGCTCCGCAAGTGTCTGCGGCAGGGCTCCATCACTCATCGTGTACTCGTTTCTATTATCAGGATTTCACTGAAATTGCAGGCCCGGACAGCCTATTCCCGGACAAGCTCACAGCCATCCTCTGTGTTCCTGCCCATCAGCCTTGCTATAAACCCTGTCTGCGGACCTCCCGCCCGGTGTAGAATCCGGGACATCAGAGATTCTCCGCTGTATCGCTTCGGCCAACTTCGGATTATTGGCCGTGATTCTCACAGGAACAGCCTCCACACAGACATTCCTGTTTCAATTCCCCGAATTTGCCCATGGATCGCCCCACCGATGTCGCAGCTGGTTTTTGTCTATGGCTCACTGAAACGCGGCTACGCCCTGCACTCACTGCTGGCACACGCCACCTTCGTCGGAAACGCGGTGACCGAACCCCTCTACCGACTTTTTGATCTCGGCCACTATCCCGGGCTGGTGGAATGGCCCGCAGGGCTGGCCGTCCACGGCGAACTCTACGACGTCGATGAAGCAACCCTGGTTCAGCTGGATGCTGCAGAAGGCGTCGCCGATGAGCTGTACGTGCGACGTGAAATCCACCTGCAGCCGCCGCCCAACGAACGCCCGGTCCACGCCTGGTTCTGGCTGGGACGCGTTCGCAACGCTGCAGATTGCGGTGACCACTGGCCAGCCAGTTCACCACAGCCACATCTGCCACAGTAGCAGTTCACAGGACTTCCAGCCTGCAGGCCCTCCTGCAGCGCGACGTGCGGGGCTGGCCCGGCGAAACGGTATTGCTTAAGCCATTTATCGCGTTTCGCTCTGACGAAACGCGCGTCCTGCATTACTCCGGGGAATTTTTGCGTCATGACGGGAGCAGATCGCTTGCGCTGGCGAATGGCCGTCTCAGAAACCATCGCTGTCGCTAGTCAGCGTTCTTCCGCACCATGGCCGCACGAGTAAAATAAAAAAGCCCGAACTTTGGCCTGTGCCAGAGTCCGGGCTTTGCGTTTTTTTAGCCCTGAGGGCCGAACAGCCCACGAACCATCCTAGTAGCGGTAGTGCTGCGGCTTGTACGGACCAGCGGCTGAGACGCCGATGTAATCGGACTGAGCGGTCGTCAGAACTTCCAACTTGGCGCCCAGCTTGGACAGGTGCAGACGTGCAACTTCTTCGTCCAGTTCCTTCGGCAGCAGGTGCACACCCACAGCGTACTTGCTGGTTTCTGTCCACAGTGCAATCTGTGCCATGACCTGATTCGTGAAGCTGTTGCTCATCACGAACGATGGATGGCCTGTCGCACAACCCAGATTCACCAATCGACCTTCAGCAAGCACGATGATCGCCTTGCCGTTCGGGTAGACGTACTTATCAACCGGGCCACCTTCGTCAGCGGCCGACTTGATCCGGATCCGACGGACAGACTTGTGATCGTTCAGGTAAGCGATCTGAATTTCTGAGTCGAAGTGGCCGATGTTGCACACGATCGCCTGGTGCTTCATCTTGTCCAGGTGCTCGCCACGAATGACGTCGATGTTTCCGGTGGCTGTCACGAAGATGTCGCCGATCGCAGCGGCTTCATCCATCGTGGTGACCTGGTAACCTTCCATCAACGCCTGCAGGGCACAGATGGGGTCGATTTCAGTCACAATCACTCGGGCACCCAGACCGTCCATTGCGTCAGCACAGCCCTTGCCCACGTCCCCGTAACCACAGACAACGACGACCTTACCGGCCACCATCACGTCGGTCGCTCGCTTGATGCCGTCTGCCAGCGATTCGCGGCAGCCGTACAGGTTGTCAAACTTGCTCTTGGTGACAGAGTCGTTGACATTGATCGCCGGGATCGCCAACTTGCCGGCCGCCAGCATCTGGTGCAGGCGGTGAACGCCGGTGGTCGTTTCTTCGGACAGGCCCTTGATGCCGGCCAGCAGTTCCGGAAACTTGTCATGGACCATGGTCGTCAGGTCGCCACCATCATCCAGAATCATGTTCAGCGGCTGGCCGTCCGGGAAAATCAGAGTCTGCTCGATGCACCAGTCGAATTCTTCAGCGTTCATACCCTTCCACGCGAACACTGGAATACCAACAGCAGCAATGGCCGCAGCAGCATGGTCCTGCGTCGAAAAGATGTTGCAGCTGGACCACTGAACCTGAGCACCCAAAGCCTTCAGCGTTTCAATCAGCACGGCCGTCTGAATGGTCATGTGCAGGCAGCCAGCGATGCGGGCGTCTTTGAGTGGCTGGCTGTCCGCGTACTTTTCGCGCAGTGCCATCAAACCTGGCATTTCAATTTCTGCAATCTCGATCTCTTTTCGCCCAAGTTCGGCCAGTTCAATGTTGGCAACTTTGTAGGGCAACGCGGACACAGTGCTCATGAAAAACTCTCACAACAAAATGAATTGACCGTGGAAATGGGCTGTTTTCATTCCGCCAGATTCTGGCGAGGGTTAACCGACCGGATTCCCAAAAACGCAGATTACTCGAGTGTTTTGATCTCGGGAATCTGCCCAGCTCAACCATTATCTTACTCAGATTCGTTCAAAATAAAGCCCAAAGACAGGGCTATTTCCCGAGTTTTCATCGGATCCCATGCAGAGGGCCTTAAAGTGGACCACCGACACACAGGCCCCCACCGCCGAGAAGGCAGACGGACCCCGGAAGCGTGCGGTTGGTTCACGACCAATGTGGCAGATTCGCCACGGGTGTGTCTCTCAACTGCAGGTTTGTTCCGGAGGCAGGATTCAGTTCCGCCCCCCAGCTTGATCCGGGAATCAGCTTATCCACCCCGATCAGCGAGCCAATAATTTCCGTGGCCTCCCATTTCCCGGGCCCTGCGCGGTACTCTCACTCTGTGAAGCGAATCGCCAGAGGCCCGCGATATCGCTTGATTCGAGCTGTAATTTCCCCCTGAACGCATGCGATCTCAGGCCGCGGAATTCCAGGTCTTGAGACGATTGACCTTGAATGGAGGCGTGAGGGTGCCCAGCATCGATCAGTTTTCGCGCTCTGCAAAACAGCAGGCCCCCCGAGATTTACAAAATCACGGGGGGCCAGTGTGTGATTTGGGCAGAACAACCGAAGTTTTACTAACCCTTGCTTCGATGCAGTCGCTTCCGTTCGGTTTCCGTCAACAGCGTTTTCCGCAGACGGATCACCTGGGGCGTGACTTCGACGTACTCGTCCCATTCGATGTATTCAAGTGCGGCTTCCAGAGTCATCTCACGTGGGGGTCGCAGCAACACGGCGTCGTCGGCCCCGGCGGAACGAATGTTGGTCAATTTCTTTTCCCGGATCGGGTTCACAGTCATGTCGTTGTCTCGGCTGTTCTCCCCGATGATCATGCCTTCGTAGACGTCTTCGCCAGGGTTGACGAACATGTCGGCCCGCTCCTGCAGTTTCCACAGGGCATAAGCGATGGCACGACCGCTGTCCTGAGAAATCAACACCCCGTTCTGGCGATGCGGAATTTCCCCTTCGACAGGCCGATAGTCTTCAAACCGGTGGTGCATGATGGCTTCACCACGCGTGGCGTTGAGCATGCGAGTTCTCATGCCGATCAGGCCGCGGGCCGGAATACTGAATTCGATATGCGTCATCCCGGTGGCCGTGGTGGACATGGCCTTGGCCTGCCCACGTCGAGCTCCGACCAGTTCCATGACTGGCCCAAGGTCAGCGCTGGGCACATCCACTTCCAGCAACTCGTACGGCTCACACTTTTTGCCGTTGATTTCCCGCACGATGACTTCTGGCTTTCCGACGGAAAGCTCGTAGCCTTCACGCCGCATCGTTTCAATCAGAACGGCCAGGTGCAGAACACCTCGACCAGACACCTTGAAGGCGTCCATGTCGTCTGTCTCTTCGACTCGCAGAGCCACGTTGGACTGCAATTCACGATACAACCGGTCTCGCAGATTGCGGCTGGTGACGAATTTGCCGTGCTGGCCCGCCAGTGGTGAGCTGTTGACAGTGAACTTCATGGACAATGTGGGCTCATCCACCGCGATTCGCTCGAGCGCAACGGGGTTGATCGGATCTGCGATGGTGTCACCAATCTCCGGATCAGGCAGCCCGATGACGGCAACGATGTCGCCCGCAGAGGCCTCTGCCGTGTCGCTGCGTCCAAGATTGTCGAAGAACTGCACCTGCTCAACACGCGCCATCGTTTTTGAACCGTCAGCACGCATCATCGCAATCTGCTGACCTGAGCGAATTTTTCCGGCCGCAATCCGACCAGTAGCAATCCGTCCAACATACCGAGACCACTCAAGGGATGTCACCATCAACTGCAGTGGATCGTCAGGCCGCACGACCGGTCCCGGGATCTTGTCCAGCACCATTTCCAGCAATGGGCGGACGTCGCCCCCCTTGTTGGCCGGGTCATGAGTCGCGTAGCCTTCACGCGCACTGGTGTAAATGTAGGGGAAGTCCAGCGTCTTATCGTCCGCTCCCAGTTCCACCAGCAAGTCAAAGGTCTGTGAGAGCACGTCGAATGGCCGACAGTCCGGTCGGTCGATCTTATTGATCACCACCAACAGCGACAGTCCGCACTGCAATGCCTTCTGCAGTACAAAACGTGTCTGCGGCCGCGGGCCTTCGAAGGCATCGACCAGCAGCACGGCGCCGTCCGCCATCTTCAGCACGCGCTCGACTTCACCTCCGAAGTCGGCGTGCCCCGGTGTGTCAATAATGTTGATGCGGACACCGTTCCACATCATGGCAATGTTCTTGGCCAGAATCGTGATCCCGCGCTCGCGTTCCAGATCATTCGAATCCAGCAGACACGTCTGAAAGGACTGATTCTCGCGAAAGATACCGCTTTGCTTGATCAAACAGTCAACCAGGGACGTCTTACCATGGTCAACGTGCGCAATGATCGCGATGTTTCGCACATCAGTTCGACGCTGAACACCGTTTTCGTCAACGGCAGAAGGAATAGGAGCCATAGACATGAAGAGATCCCGGTTACTGACGGCAGAGGAATCAACGCCTGAGCAGGCGGTGAACGCGGAAGGGTCGAGCGCCGACACCACATGAGTCCGCGAGATGGCCGACCAGAAAGCAGGCGAATCCTACCGTCTGTCGGCCCGCAATCGAAGATCGGCCGGCGAAATTCAGGTTAAATTCCAGGGTCAGGGACGATTTTCCGTCCTAAACAGGCGGCTTCCACCCATTTCAACGGCACCCCGGCACGCACCCTTTATGGCACAGCGAGTCGATGCCTGCGCAGCGTCCATCCCTAAAGCCTCCGCAGATGCTACGACCGCAATCCACGGGCCAGCAGGCCCCATTCGCGAATCGGAGTACACACCGCAGGCAACTGACCTACGCCGCCACAGGCTCCATGGAACACTCAACGTGCACCCACAACACGGTCACCGCTGCGGGTGAGATCTCACTCGGCAGCGATGCGGACCCAACATTCGAATCCGGCACCGGTCTCCATCAGCTGACAGCACCAGGGAGCCAGTCGCCACAGAGGGCGCAGCACACAACCCGGAGCCCACGATTCACTCAGACTCTTGCCACGGGTGCCATGCTGCGTCTGCTGACGCCGGAAATCTTTCGCCGCAGCGCCCGCGCAGCATTCTGCCACACTCAGCGCCGCGAACTACACTCGCTCAGGATTTCTGAACGGCATGACAGGTCTTGCAACGGCGGGCAGCACGCACAATCTTGCCACACTTCGGACAACGCTTGGATTTCTTGGCCAGCTTCGCTTTCGTCTGAGGACGCAATACCATCGTCAACACTCCAGTTTCAAAGGCTGATCACTGATCAACCACAATAGCCTGATAAATTCACCGCAACGGCCTGCCCAAGGCACGCCGAGCAGACTCCGAGCCCCGGAGAGCCGGAAAAACCACGTTTTTTAATGGGCGGGCGAAGAATACACAATGGACTTTCCCGCAGAACCCACCGGCAGCAGCCCGAAATCCCGAAAACGCCCGTCCCGATCGGAAAAGGGGACCCGATCGGAAAAGGGGGCAGGTACCAATAGTGCGGCGGCAGAAAAGGGGGGCGGCAGAAAAGGGGTCAGGTACCAATAGTGCGGAGCACCCTTCGGGCCATTTGGCTATTGGTACCTGACCCCTTTTCTGCCGCGCGGAGCACCCTTCGGGCCTTTAGGCTATTGGTACCTGACCCCTTTTTCTGCCCCCCCTTTTTCCGAACCCCTACTGTCCTTCACCCTCAGGGAGCAGGGGTTTGTGGCGAAATCTCGGACGGGGCGGTTTCGTGGGGTCCACTTTTCGCCCCTGACTGGTGGATGGGGCGCTGGTGAGCGGATTTGCGGCGCCCACAAGAGGCTCACCAACCTGCGTCTGCTGCAGCCGCTCCATGCCCCGCTGTGTGTAATCCTGCGACAATTCACATCCCAGCACTCGGCGATTCAGCTTGCGCGCTGTGACCAGCGTGGAGGCACTGCCGGAAAATGGATCCAGCACCAGATCCCCCTCACTGGAACACGCTCGGATGATTCGTGCCAGCAATTGCTCCGGCATCTGACAGCCATGAAATCCGGCTCGCTCGCTGAATGTCCCGGCCACACGCGGGAAGTACCAGACGTCCTCATCCTCCTGAAATCCTTCCGGGAGATCCTGCGGTCGGAGAATCCACGTGTCGTCCGGGACACGTCCGGCTGAGTCCGCGCGCTTGTCTCCATAAACCAGCTGTCGTGCCGAGGGAACTCGGATGTCCGCGTGATGAAACGTGAAGGCGACCGGGTTCTTGACGAAGTGAAACAGGTGCGCGTGGGAGCGAGTAAACTTGTACTTGCAGTTGACTCCGAATGTGTAGTACCAGATCACCCAGCTGCGGCAGTGAAACCCCAGTTTCTGCGCTTCAATCTTCAGCTCTGCCGCGTATTCATCCCCGATCGCCAGCCAGAAGGTGCCCGTGGAAATCAGGACTCGATGCACCTGCGCCATCCACTCCCGCGACCATGCAAGGTACTTTTCCGAATCCAGCTGGTCCTGGTATTCGTCATATTCGTAGCCGATATTAAACGGTGGATCTGCAAAGGCGAGGTGCACGCTTTCCGCAGGCAGGCCAGCGAGTGTCTGCACACAGTCCCCCTGATGAATGCGGCCGGTGAGGCTTTCATCAACGGGAACCGCGTTGGTCTTCGGGGCAGTGTTGATCGAGGGCATCAGTCAGTCCTTAGTCTGTTGCATCCACCTATAAGCCGATAGCAGCCACTAACACGGAAATGCCGGCTGTCACCCTGCCTGGTCCGGACTGACCGGCGTACAGCATCGCGAGAGTCCCAGACGAAATGGCAGTTCATCCGATCAAGGGCCTCCTGGCCTCAGGCGGGATCAATGATGACGAGCAAATCACCAGTTTCCACGCGATTTCCGGGGCTGACCAGAATCTCGCGAACCTTACCATCAAGGTCCGAGTTGATGGCCGTTTCCATCTTCATCGCTTCGAGACTGAGCAGTTTCTGGCCCTTGCGAATGCGATCGCCAGCCTTGATCGCGACCGTGACAACCATGCCCGGCATTGTCGCTCCAACCTGCCCGGCAATCGCTGAATCCGCTTTGACACGCGTCACCACAGTCGCTTCCACGGAACTGTCCGTGACAGTGATTTCCCGCGGCTGTCCGTTGAGTTCAAAGAAGACCGTGCGCGTTCCGTCAGCATGCGGATCGCTGACAGTGAGCAGGCGAATGATGAGCGTCTTTCCAGGTTCAATGTCTATGGCGATTTCTTCGCCGGCATCCAGTCCGAAGAAGAAATTCGGAGTGGGCAGGATGCTGAGGTCTGAGTAGCTGTCCTGGTGCGCGGCAAACTCTTCGTAAACCCGTTCGTAAAGCAACCACGAAATGACCTCACGCCCGGACGGGACTCGCCCAAGGATCGACGCGACTTTTCCACGCGCCGTTTCCATATCTGCGGGCGGCAGTGTTTCTCCGGGGCGTCCGACAAATTCCTGTTTGCCCAGCAGAATTCGCTGTCGCACCGCTTCCGGGAAACCGCCTGGAGGCTGTCCCATGCCGCCACTGATCAGATCGATCACGCTGCCGGGGAAGGAAATGTCCTTATCCGGATTCAGCACATCTTCACAGGTGAGATTGTTGGCGAGCATGAACAGCGCCATATCCCCGATGGATTTGCTGGTTGGCGTGACCTTGACAATGTCACCGAACAGCTGGTTGACATCCGCATACAACTGACAGACTTCCGGCCAGCGATCCGCAAGGCCCAGAGCCCGCGCCTGTTCGAACAGGTTGGTGTACTGGCCACCAGGCATTTCGTGGCGATACAGATCCGCCGTTGCCGCCAGTGCCACGCTTTCAAACGGTGTATAGAATTCACGCACAGCCCGCCAGTACTCGGCAATCGTGTCCAGGTGATCCGAATTGAGCTGTGTGTCGCGCTCGCCGAATTTCATCATTTCCACGAGCGTATTCAGGTTGACCTGCGACGTCCCTCCGGACAGTGGAGCCATGGCGGCGTCAGCAATGTCCAGATCCGCAAGGGCGCCCTGGAAAATAGAAGACGCCTGAATCCCTGCGGTGTCGTGAGTGTGGAAGTGAATCGGAATCCCGATTTCCTGCTTCAGGGCTCTGATCAGCTGCGAAGCGGCTGCGGGTTTGCACAATCCGGCCATGTCCTTGATCGCCAGAATGTGGGCTCCCATGTGTTCCAGCTGTTTGGCCAGGTCCACGTAGTACTTCAGGCTGTATTTGGAACGTCCGGGATTAGTGATGTCCCCGGTGTAGCAAATGGCAGCTTCGCAGATGGCACCGGATTCGACGACCGCGTCCATGGCGACCTTCATGTTGGGCAACCAGTTCAGACAGTCGAAGATACGGAAGACGTCGATTCCCGCGTCCGCCGCTTCTTTGACAAACACCTGAACGATGTTGTCCGGGTAGTTGGTGTAACCCACAGCGTTGGACGAACGCAGCAGCATCTGAAATAGAATGTTGGGAATGCGTTCGCGCATCTGAACCAGGCGCTGCCATGGACATTCCTTCAGAAACCGCATGGAGGTATCAAACGTGGCGCCTCCCCACATTTCCAGACTGAACATGTCGGCACAGTAGTGGGAGTACGCGTCGGAGATCTGCAGCAGGTCAAACGTACGCATGCGAGTCGCGAGCAGTGACTGGTGCGCGTCGCGGAATGTGGTGTCGGTAATCAGCAGCCGCTTCTGGTCTCGCACCCATCCAGCGAAGGCCTGTGCCCCCATGGCTTTCAGGCGATCCCGAGTTCCCTCGGGGGGCTTCAGACCACGCGGGGTCGTGGGCACCGGAGCCGGCACACGACGCGCAGACCGCGGTCGCCCTTTGACCAGACTGTTGCCATTGACAATCGTTTCGGCAAGGTAGGTCAGCAGACGCGTGGCCCGGTTGCGTCGCTGATCGAAACGGAACAGGTCGGGTGTCTCATCAATAAATCGCGTCGTACAGTCGCCGTTGACGAAGGTCGGATGCGACATGACCCGAGTGAGAAACGGGATGTTGGTTTTGACACCGCGAATTCGAAATTCCCGCAGTGTGCGTTCCATGCGGTTGACCGCATCCACAAATCGCCGCCCGCGTGTGGTCACTTTGGTCAGCAGCGAATCGTAGAATGGGTTGACGACCGCACCGCTGAACGCACTGCCGGCGTCCAGTCGGATTCCCATGCCCCCGGCCGAACGGTAATGCGTGACTCGCCCATAGTCCGGCATAAAGTTGTTGGCAGGGTCTTCGGTCGTGACACGACACTGCACGGCGAAGCCACTGAGATTCACGTTTTTCTGATCACCAAGCCCGATGTCTTCATGCGACAGTTTCATTCCCTGAGCCACGAGAATCTGACATTTCACAATGTCGATATTGGTGATCTCCTCGGTCACCGTATGTTCTACCTGAATCCGCGGGTTGACCTCGATGAAGTAGAATTTCTCTGCTTCGACGTCGACCAGGAATTCCACGGTGCCGGCACAGGAGTAGTTGACGGCTTTTCCGATTTTCAGGGCTGCGTCCAGAATGCCGTTCCGCAGCGTGGTGCTGAGATTCGGGGCCGGAGCCAGCTCCACGACCTTTTGATGACGCCGCTGCACGGAGCAGTCACGCTCATACAGATGCACCAGATTGCCATGCTCATCGCCCAGCAACTGCACTTCGATGTGCTTTGCGCGGCTGATGAACTTCTCCAGAAAGACTTCCGGACTGCCAAACGCGGTTCGCGCCTCGTTCCGCGCAGACTCAAACGCCTGATCAAACTCGGCCGCCATGCGCACGGCACGCATTCCGCGACCGCCACCACCCTTGGCCGCCTTGATCATCACAGGAAAGCCAATCTCTTCGGCACGCTGACGAGCCTCTTCCACCGTTTCGATGGATTCGGCAGTGCCCCCCAGAACCGGAACACCAGCGGCCATGGCGATGTTACGCGCCGCAGTCTTGTCACCCAGAGATTCAAGGCAGTGCACCGAGGGACCAACGAACTTGATACCCGCTTCGGCACACGCACGAGCAAACTCAGGACGCTCTGACAGGAAACCATATCCGGGGTGAATCGCATCCGCGCCCACCTGCTGAGCCAGTGCGACAATCGCTGCAATATCAAGGTACGATCGAATCGGTTCGCCCGGCTTGCCAATCCGATACGCCTCGTCCGCTTTGAACCGATGCAGGGCGTAACGGTCTTCGTGCGAATAGATCGCGACCGTCCCGATCCCCAGTTCTGTGGCACTGCGAAAAACACGGATCGCAATTTCTGACCTGTTGGCAACCAGAAGCTTTTTGAAACTCTGCATGTTCACATCCGCATTCGCAAAAGCCGCTCAGCCCCCGATGTACACACTGATGCCAACAGGAGCTCTTGGAAATCGTTGAGATGATCCGTCTGCGTTCTGTGTCCGAATCCGAAATTGGTACGCGACTGCGTCCACCCCTCTGGGTGCTGCCGAATCGAACTCAGCTCTGCCCAGAACTACAGACGGCTGATCATGGCCGCCCACTTATCGCAGCTTGTCTGTGGCCGCACACCAATCACCGATTACTTTTCGCAACATCACATCACCACGTCAGGATACTGCAACCCAGGCCGACAATCCACCACGCGGCAGTGCTGAGAATTCAAGGATTCCGACCATCAACGCGGCACCTCGAACAACCGTTAAAGACGATGCCCCGGTGATGCTCGTTTTCCCGATGAGTCACCCCGAAAAATCACCGCCCTCCTCAAAAATGACGTCGACGCCCATTCTTTGAGCAAACAGCTTCACTCGGCAAACTCCGCCTGTTGCAGACGTCGTTCAGACCAAATGAACAAATCCTCATGTTTTTTGATGGAAAAACCGGGTTTGATTGTCTCGACAGCGACTTTTTTGGAAACTTAGGCGTGGTATCACCTGCCTTTTGACGTTTTAGTTTGCAAAGCTCGCGCCATCAGCAATGTGGACATCTCGCGTGATCCAGGATTCAGTCAGCCCGGCAGCCACGGCCCCTGTTCATTTTTCCTTTAGTTTTTTGGCGTTTTCCCAGTCTGAGGAAACCACGTACCCGCAAGAGATGGAGTAAGCCCTCTGCTTCGCGTCCCCCAGGATTCGGAATTTCCTCGGATTTGTGAAAATCCAGGAGGATTTCTGGCGGGATTCTGGCCTCTCCTCTTCAGACACTCTCCTTAACGCTTGCTCCTCCCCAACTTTTCAAGAGTCTTTTCGCATGGCATCTGTGACACTGGCTGTTCTGGAAGGACTGGAGCGAGGCCGTGAGTTTCGGAATCTTCAAACACCTGTCACGATCGGGCGTGAAGAGGTGAACGATGTTCAGTTGAACGACGAACGCATTAGCCGCCTGCATGCCAAGCTTCAGGAACATCAGGGGGCGATCATCTTCACCGATCTCAACAGCACCAATGGCAGCCGCGTGAATGGACACCCTGTGCAGCTGCGAATCCTTCGTCCCGGCGACCATCTGCAGCTGGGCCGTTGCACTCTGCTGTTCGGCACCCCCGAAGAGATCTCTGCCCGTGCACAGCAACTGGGAGTGTCGCCCGTAGATGTTCTGCCGCTCAGTCGCCCGGACCTGACGGATTCGTTTTTGCGGCAGTCACGGCCTGACGGCTTACAGTCTGATGAAATCCTGCCGAAGTCTCTGTTCTGCGGCGAACGCCCGCCGCTCCCATCGCCGCTGACGCCCCTGCAACGGGCACGTATTTCCGATCTGCTGATGTACATTCACGAACAATTGCAACACATCATTCTGACATCGACCGAATCAGAAAATTCCGCCACAGGAACCATGCTGGTCGACTGGGCTCGATTTCAGAATCTGCTGCAGCTTCAAAAGGACCTGGCCTACTGGCTTCAGGAGGTCGCCAATCCGGATTCCTCTGCTCCACATGGTGGACAGCAACCCTGATCGCCGGTGATGTCGGGGCATCTCTGCTCAGGTCAGTCCTCGATGTGGTCGCTGATCAGCTTCACACGCTTTCTGCCAGGTGAGTATTCCTGCTTCCGCTTCGCTGATTCGCGAAGACTAAGGATAGCTTTCGCAACAGACCTGCACAGCAATTGCCTTCACCGCCCCATCAGCCGCTTGAGGCACCTGCGGGCGAAATCCTTCAACTGCGATCGCAGAATCCGCGCACGATCCTCGTGAATCAGCGGGTGGATATGCCATTCCTCAAACGTGTAGCCACAGGCCGCCATGCCCGTCTGAGTCATTTCCTCCACCGCACGAATCTGCCCCGGCGATAATTCCTTTCGAAATCGTCCGACTCGCGTCGGTGATAATGGTTCATTGATGCGGGTGTGATGCGACATCCGGGACACCTGCTCAAACCCCGAGCGGCCGCGGGTAGACCCGCCGGAATGATGCTGCAGAGCCTCACTTGCCTCCGCTTCCGAATACCCCAGAAACGCTCCCAGCCTGGCAAAGGTCTGGTCCGGCGAAGTACACAGATCCTCATACCTGACCTCTGTCCGCTGGTCTGCCGCCAATAGCCGTTCTGCCATCAGCCACGTTCCGAAGACCAGTTGCCATTCCATAGCGGCCACCAGGGGGTCATCAGCACCGAATCGCATTTTCAGCATGGAACAGACGACATCCCGCGGGTCGCGCAACATGTGCACAAACCTGGCATTCGGCAGCAACTGCAGAATCTCGGGAATGCACAACACATAAAACGGAGTGTTGTCTCCGAGAAATCGCAGCTCATTCCATGGTTGTGGACAATCCAGCGACCACACGTACTGCAGAAAGGCTTCCGGTTCGGTACAGCCGGATTGCTCACAAAACGCCCTGTATCCGCGTTCGTCGGCGCGATGCTCCCACGCGTTCAGTTCCAGCCAGGGATTAACATGGTTCAGCAAACGCCGCAGTGTGGACGGCTGATCGATGGCTTTCAGCATTCCCAGCGAGGTCGCCAGAAAGCCAGTTTCCTTGGCGATGTGCACACCCGGCAACTGGTTCAGCAGAGCCGCCGTCACGGTGGTTCCGGATCGACCGTTGCCGAGCACAAAAACGGGGACTGGGGGCTGAGGCATGAGATTCACTTTCAGGTCGCAATTGGCCCGAGCCATCGATCCGGCGTCAGGCCGCTGTACAGGAATGCCGGTCTCAGGTGACTCGTCCGGCATACGGTGTCCCGGGGCCAAATCCCGCCGGCCGCGCCGCACCTGGAAAGACGACCGGGCTCTGAGGTGCCCGTTGCAGCGGAAGTTCCTGGCGCTTCCGCGCCAGTCGCGCTTCATTGGCCACTGCAGCCAGCAGCAGGGTGGCTGCCGGAAACGAGAGTGGCGACCCCGTCCAGGAGTAGGCGAAGTAGGCCAGAATCGGAAGTGTGGTCATGAATGTGCGCCGGTCACCCAGCATCGTGCGGATAGGCAACAGCAGGAGCAGCCCGATCATCAGCGTGTAGATTGTGGCCGAGGGAATCCCGGTCTCAAAAGCCACCTGAATGATGTTGTTGTGCGCGTGATAGATGTCCAGCGTAGCCAGATATCTGCGGGGTTCACCTGGACCCACACCCAGCCATGGATTCTTCTGAATGTGCCACGAGGAAATCTCCCAGATCAGCGATCGCGGTGCTACCGGCTTGAATCCAATGATTCGGTAACGAATCAACAACTGTCGAATCCATGGGATCTGTGCCAACTGATCCAGAAACACTGTGGTTGTTCCGATCATCACAATCAACATCAGCGCCATTCGCTTGTGATTGAACAACACATAGAGCGTCAGAATAATCAACATGGCCCCGATGCCGTTTCGCGACATGACCAGAAACACGGCCAGGCAGTTTAACCCCAGCAGGCACTGCCAGCCCAGTCGACGTGTACCCACGGTGTCATGGATCTTCATCAGCACAAATGGCAGAGTCATATTGATCTGCGCGGCCATCAGGTTACCTGTCCCCGATGGGTTGGAAATAGCCCATGCACGCAACTCGGTCGCCTGCACCGCCTGAAACAGCACCCAGGCCGTCAGCAGCAGATTGTTACCGAAGATCAACTGGCGACAGAAGACAGACAAATCCGGTGAGGAGCAGGCCAGAGCCACTGTGGCCACGTAACAAGCAAGAATGTGAATCGTGCTGCTGACACTGGCCGCGCTGGATTCTGACGAAATCAGACACAGCAGACTCAATACCACCGCACCCAGCCCGAAAACAGGATGGATCGACGCACGATTGCTGAGCAGTCCGTTGATGGCAAACAGCACACAGGCGGCCGCACCGCCCAGGAGTGTCAGTTCGTGAGAAACCGCAGACAGCATTCCGCTGGTCAGTAGTGTTCCTATGATCGCCGCAACCAGTGATCCCATAGCCGCGTCCAGAGACTCCGTTCTTCAATGTCGGCCTTGACTGTTGATCCGTATCCCAGCCACCAGTCTGACAGTTCCATGGCAACTGATGGGCAAAAACGATGTTTCAGCATGTTTCAGGGACCTGCCTCAGAGAATTCGAGCGCTCCACCCAATCTCTGATGCGGCCCCCAGTCTACCGCTGCAGCAAAAACTGCACAACGCGGCTTTTATTCGGCAGAAATCGCTGATTTCCAGGCCAATGCTGCCTGAGACGACCTCCGGCGGTGTGTCCCCGGGCCGTCTCGGGGACACACCACGCCACACCGCCAAACAAGCCGGTTGATGCGAAAAATCAACATCCCGGCAATAAAGGTGCATGGCACCTGAACCGGTCCCCCGACGCGGTTGGTGGGGAAAATCACCAGACAGGTGCCTGGCACCTGAATCGGAATCTGAACCCGGACTTTGACCATCAGGTGCATGGCACCGGAGACAGCAATCCCCGGTAAATGCTCCCTGAAATGCCCCCCGATGGTGTGTCCCCGAGCGGTCTGGGGGACACACCACGCCGCACCGCCACCAAACCGGGTGATGCCAAGATTCAACAGACTGGTGCACGGAAAGGTGCATGGCACCTGCCGTGACACACGGCACCTGCCGTGACACACGATATCAACTTGTGACGGACGGCGGCGATTTGGCTCTGGTGCGGAGACCGCTGAAGGGGGGCAGGAATTCCTGTGTCATGAACACGGGAGTTTCGGGTCTTTAAGTCGTTAATTCAGACGCAACGACAGGGGGGCCCAGAGTTCCAGGAGACAGCCCAATTCATTCCGACAGTCTCGGCTCGCATCATGGCTCGCGTCGGAGGCGGAGGTCGTTCACTCGACGCTGCTGCGGCTGGACTGATTCGCAGCGGGTCGCCTCGGCGGGCCGTCAGCAGCCGATCATCTGGGTAGATTCAGGTCCGCAAATCCTGAATCGCTGTGCGAAACCCGGAAATCTCATTTTCGGTGAGTTCCACCTTGCCGGTTTCGGCACTGATGCGAATTCCAGTGCGGTTTGCGGCCCCCCGCCGCTCCACAATCCTGTTCCCCGTGAATTTCAGGTCACGCACTTTTCCGACGATCTCAATGGCAACACCATCGTCGCCGCCGTTATTTTCGAGGACGTTGCGTTCCAGTACGTTGCGATTTGGCCAGAAATCGATGCCTCGGTCTTCCTGTCGAAACAGCACACCGTGCACACCACTGTTGCGAATCACATTATTTCGCATCACGTTGTCGGTATCGTTGTGCCCAATAGATACACCATACAAGTGATTGCCATCAATCGTATTGTTTTCCGCCAGCCCGAATTTCACGCCCCAGCACCAGAATAATCCCTGACTGTTTCTTTCAAGACGATTGCCGAGAATTCGGGGGCGCTGAGATCCGGATCCAGGATGCAAACCAAGGTCCGCATGATCATGACTGTGACAGTCCTGAACAAGGACGTCGTGGCAAATCTGAAAACTAATGCCGTCACCGTTATTGTTGCGTGCTGTGACGCGACGAATGGAGTAGCGGTTGCAGTCCTGCAGAAAAATGCAGCCCCCGTAATTTCCGTCAAGGTGACCTGTCTGCCCACGATTTCCATCCAGTGTCAGATCTTCAATCGTGACGTCGGATGAGTTTTCACCAGTAAGCAGTGGATAGAGGTTTTCGCAGGTCGGTTTTCCTGACAGCCAGAGGTTTTCCCGGAGTCCATCGTTCAGGCGAAATCGATGACCGCTGCGAGCCACGAGGGTGCGTTTGATCACCGTGGCCGCTCCGTTATGCGGATTCGTTGCTCTCAGTACAACACCGTCCCCGAGTTGAAACCCCGAGCTCTCTTTGAGCGTTATCTCCTGATCATACCAGTCAGAATCCGCTGCCAGCATCGTCGATTGCGAGGCCGGTCGCGTCAGAATGGTGTCCGCTCCGCTGCCGATCAGTCGCGTTCGGGATGGAAGAACGACAGAATTCCGGAGCTGCCAGGTCCCGGGAAGCAGCCGAACCGTTCCTCCACCAAGCCTTGCCACACTATCTACGGCCGCCTGCAGCACGCGATCCGTGCGCCCCATCAAATCTCCGGAATCGGGTCCCACAGTGAGTGTGAGCATTTCGTCCCAGTCGGGCTGAAATCGCTCGTCGCCGTCCGTGGCTCGCGGATTGCGCACCTCCGGAGGCTGGGAGGATGCTGCTACACCTGTGGCCGCAGCGATCGCTGCGAGGGCACTGCCTGAAAGCTGTGTCAAAAAGCTTCGCCGCGGTCGTTGCCCAGCCCTGAATGGAGTCATGCGATTTCCCTTTTTGCATTACCTGCTGAATGCCGAATGCCCGCTTTGAACTTTGCCGTCACAGCATGCCTCGCGGTTTTGGAATTCTTTCGAAATCGCCCGCAGAACACCAGCCTGCACTGACTGCGACGTAACGCGGCGGCTGGAATGATGAATCGATAGCACCATGGAAAATCAGGAACGTTTCTGCTTGATTTCAGAGACGTACAAGCATGCTTGCTTGCTGAATTCGCGGGATCAAATTCAGAGCGATCGTTTCGTCGGAGCGAAACGCGACGATGCGGCGGCACTGCAGCAGTAATTCCTCCGCATGCACAGGGCAGGGCTGCACACTCCTGGCAATGATTTGCTGCTTTTCAGTGCGGGGATTCTCAGTCACGTACGACAATCTGCTCAGATCGCAGCTTCAGTGGTCGCCAAATCGCTCGAGGTCTCGGAGCGTCTGTTGTGCCTCCGCTTCATTGAGTCGACAGATCGCCAGCCCGGCATGTACAACCACGTAGTCTCCTGGCTCTGCTTCCGGAACACAGGCCATCTGACACTCACGCTGGACACCACCAAATTCCACCAGCGCGCGGCCAAAGATCGGATCGCGGTCCAGCCACTTCAGAAGCCTGCCCGGAACTCCCAGACACATGATGCCACTCCTGCCCCGATTGTGAATTCAGCATGCTGCCGGAAGTTGCTGCTCCCGAACACCCCGGCATACCCTGCAAAAGCCCGGCCTTTGTGAACCAGCCGTGCTAAGATCACAGACATCCAGAACTTCAGCATCCAACACCTGAAACGGATGGCACCAACGCATCAGGCCACCAACGAATCACGCAGCAAGCCTGCACGGCATCGAATGCAAAGTGTCCGTTATTTCAGGTGTCCTGTTCCGGCCTGACTGCAATCTTTTTCGACATTCACAAGTTTTGCCACGGGGGATAGCGATGCCAAAACGCCCATGAAGGCTCAGACCGAATACCCGAGATTAGGAGCGAGCCAGCGTTCCATCTCCGCGACAGACAGATGCATGCGCGCCGCGTAGTTCTCAACCTGATCCCGTGTAACGCGATCGACACTGAAATAACGTGACTGCGGATGACTGAAATAGAGCCCGCACACGGACGCCGCCGGCCACATGGCATAACTGGAGGTCAACGTCATCTCGACATTCTTTTCGGCATCCAGCAGTTTCCAGAGAGCACCCTTCGGCAGGTGGTCGGGACATGAGGGATATCCAAACGCGGGTCGAATGCCTTTATACTCCTCGTCGATCAGCTGCTCGTTGGTCAGTGATTCCTGCCTGCCGTAGCCCCAGTCCTCACGGGCTTTTCGATGCAGGAATTCCGCAAAGGCCTCCGCGCACCGGTCTGCGAGAGCTTTCACCATGATGGCCCGGTAGTCATCACCTTCCGCCTCAATCGACTTCGCGAGCTGATCGCAACCGTGCCCGGCCGTCACTGCGAATGCTCCAAGGTAGTCGGCAATTCCGATCGGCGCGACATAGTCCGCGAGCGATCGGAAGTCCTTCTGTCCGACTCGTTCCCACTGCTGTCTGAGCATCGGGAATCGCATCAGTTCCTGACTCCTGGTTTCGTCGGTCCAGAGCACGATATCATCGCCATCTGAGTTCGCTGGCCAGAATCCATAGACAGCTTTTGCCGACAGAGTTGGATTTTCGACCATCTGCGCGAGTTCTTTTCCGGCGTCTGCAAACAGTCGTCGTGCCTCTTCACCGACAACGGCATCGTCGAGAATTCGTGGGTACTTTCCGGCCAGTTGCCACGAACTGAAGAATGGCGACCAGTCGATGTAGGGGACAAGTTCAGACAATGGCAAATTCTCGATGACCCGCAGTCCGAGGAAGTCTGGTTTGGGAGGTGTCCATGACGACCAGTCGGGGCTGAATCGTCGCGACAGCGCGACTTCATACGGAACCAAGGTCTGCTGCTGACGCTGCTCAAACGAGGCACGCTGCTGATTCTGGGCCTGCAGATTGCGGGCGATGAAGTCGGACCGGCGATCCTGATCCAGCAGCGCTTCCACGACGCCGACAGAGAGTGAGGCATCACCAACGTGCACCACTGGCTGATTGTACACCGGAGCAATTTTGACAGCCGTGTGTTTCGCACTGGTTGTTGCTCCTCCGATCAACAGTGGAATTTTGAATTCCTGCTCTTTCATGGAGCGAGCAACGGTGATCATCTCCTCAAGTGACGGGGTGATCAATCCGCTGAGACCGATGATGTCCGCATTGTGCTTGCGGGCTTCTTCAAGGATGGTCTCGCAGGGCACCATGACCCCCAGATCGATCACCTTGAAGTTATTGCAGCGGAGCACGACAGCGACGATATTCTTGCCGATATCGTGAACATCACCTTTCACTGTGGCGATCAGAAAGGTTCCGCGATGGCTTTCGGTTGCGGTTGCACCGGGGGCAGCCTGAGCAGCAGCGGCGAGGGCCACGGCTTCGTCACGATTTCCGGAAAACAGTCCCCGGGAGTCAAAACGCTGCATCTCGCCGACCGCTTTGGCGGCCTTTTCCGCCTCCATAAATGGTTCCAGCCAGGCGACGGATTTCTTCATGACGCGAGCTGACTTCACCACCTGTGGCAGGAACATCTTGCCGGCACCGAAGAGTTCTCCGATGACGTTCATTCCGTCCATCAGCGGGCCCTGAATGATGTCCAGTGGCCGCCCGTACTTCAGCCGTGCTTCTTCGGTGTCCTGATCGATAAAGTCGGTGATGCCTTTCAGCAGCGCGTGCTTCAGACGATCTTCCACGGATCCTTCGCGCCATTCGTCTGTTTTTTTGCGGCCTCCCTCTGCGCGACTTTTCACCTTCTCGGCAAATTCAATCAGTCGCTCTGTCGCATCAGGACGACGATTCAGCAGCACGTCTTCGATGTAAACCAACAGCTCTTTGTCGATTTCCTCATAGACTTCCAGTTGCTGTGGATTCACGATGCCCATGTCGAGCCCGGCCTGAATCGCGTGATACAGGAACGCCGCATTCATGGCTTCCCGGACGACTTCGTTGCCGCGGAACGAGAAGGACACATTACTGACGCCGCCGGATGTCTTTGCCCCTGGGCATTCCTGTTTGATGCGACGCACGGCATCGATGAATTCCACGGCGTAATTCGCATGTTCTTCCATGCCGGTACCGACCGTCAGGATATTGGCATCAAAGATGATGTCCTGCGGAGCAAATTCTGCCTTGTCGATCAGCAGGCGGTAGGCACGTTTGCAGATGCGAACTTTGTTTTCGCAGTCGGTGGCCTGTCCTGTTTCATCAAAGGCCATCACAATCGCTGCGGCCCCATAGCGGCGAATCAAACGTGCCTGCTGCAGGAACTTTTCTTCCCCTTCCTTCAGACTGATACTATTAACAATACTCTTGCCGTGACAGCATTTCAGACCGGCTTCGATGACGTTCCAGTCGGAACTGTCAATCATGACCGGAACTTTGATGTTGTCGTCGTGAATCAGCCAGAGGAATTTCTCCATGCAGCGAGGCCCGTCGAGCAGACCTTCGTCCATATTCACGTCGATGACGTTGGCACCGCCTTCAACCTGTTCGCGTGCAACGCTGATGGCCTCTTCGTACTTTTCTTCCCGAATCAGTCGGGCAAATTTTCGCGAACCAGTGACGTTCGTGCGTTCACCGACGTTGAGGAACGAGGCCTCGGGACGCAGCGCGAGATAATCAAATCCGGAGTAGGTGGACCAGCCGTTTCCAGCCGGAATTTTTCTCGCGGGAAGTCCCTGCACAGCTTCGGTGACCTGGCGAATGTATTCCGGCGTCGTCCCGCAGCATCCTCCCACGATATTCAACAGGCCGGACTTCGCAGCGTTGTGCAGGAGCCCGGCAAATTCGCCGGCACTGCTGTCAAAGCCTCCCATTCCGTCGGGCATCCCGGCGTTGGGATAGCAGCTGACGTACGTCGTGGCCATCGCTGACAATGTCTCGAGATACGGTTTCATCTGCTTGGGCCCGAGCGCGCAGTTGAAGCCCACGCTCAGCGCCGGAAAATGCTCAATCGATGTGTAGAAGGCTTCGACCGACTGTCCCAGCAGAGTCACACCGCCGGCGAAGACGGTCCCGGAAATCATGACCGGCAGTTCGCGTCCCAGCTGTTCAAAGACCTGGCGGATTGCGAAGAGGCAGGCCTTCATGTTGAGCGTGTCGAAGCTGGTTTCCGGCAACAGAATATCGCAGCCGCCATCCATCAGCCCCCGCACCTGCTCCGCATAGGATTCGACCATCTGATCGAAGGTAAACGGACGGGTTCCCGGCTTGTCCGCATTCATGGACAGCTGGATTTTTGTGGGGCCGATGCTTCCGGCCACGTAACGCGGCTTGCGGGTATTTCTGGCGGTTTCCTTGTCGGCAACAGCGCGAGCCAGTTCTGCGCCCGTGCGATTGATTTCATAGGTCAGATGTGACAGATGAAATTCTTCCAGCGAAACCAGATTGGCATTGAAGGTATCGGTTTCGATGATGTCAGCACCTGCGTCCAGGTACCGCTGGTGAATCCCCGAGATCATCTGTGGCTGTGTCAGAACCAGCAGGTCGGTGGCGTTCTTCACATCAATCGGATGATTCTTCAGACGCTCACCGCGATAAAATGCCTCATCCGGGTTTTCGGACATAATGAGCGCGCCCATCGAGCCGTCAATCACAAGGATGCGTTCATTCAGCAGTTCACGAATGTCGGGGCGAGAAATGGTCATGAAGGTCTTCGGCTTCTGGTTGTTCTGAAAAGTTAGCAGGCGGGCGATCTGAAAAATCCTGTGGCCAGTCAGGCGCTTCGATTTCAGCGGGCGCCGGGCTGAACGTTCTCGACGGACTGCGGCACGGTGCTGGCCCCTATCGCAGGGCGGCCCCTGCGGTCGGCGACTTCCGATCATCCCCTACCGCCGATTGTACGGCAGACGCAAGCAGACATAAAGCGGCCGCACCGTTCTCAGCAGATTTTCGCAACGGTTGACCGTTTTTCGTTCCGCACCAATTCGCTCGGAAGCGTCGTTAAATTCATCGCTTTTCCACCCGGATCACGTGACGTCGCCTTCTGAGCAGATGTGTGTTCGTGCAGGTTCTGTCGATTTTTCCAAATCACAGGCTGGTTGCCATCTGCCAGCAGTGCAGCGGCGGACGCCCCGGTTTCCAGCCAATTCAGGGATCGGAGGGGACGCATCGATTGAACTCCAGCGAACGGAATACCAGAATCGGGGCTGCACCACGATTTCCGATTCCCCACTTCCTGCCGGAGCCCCGCCCAATGATCGTGCGTTTTTCAAGCCTGCTGACCATGGCCACTGCCCTCGCGTTCTGCGCGGGGCATCAACAATCCGTTCACGCTGATGTTGGCGTGGGGGCCCGCCCGATCGAAGGTGCCGAGTTACTGATGGACGGTTCCAGGGAGATGCTGGACCTGAAGTGGACCTATTGGCAGGGCCCCGGGTTTAAATCGTCACTGCCCGTCAAATGGAAAATCGTGGACGATCCGGTCGACGGCGGGACCGTTGTGATGACGGATGATCCAGCTGCGGCGGGAGGTCGCTTCGGAGCTGCAGATCTGGTGACTCGTGCCGAGTATCGTGACTTTCGCCTGCACGTTGAATTTCTGATCATGAACCCCGGTGGGAACAGCGGCGTTTATCTGCAGAATCGGCATGAGATTCAGGTGCTGGATGGCGATCCGACATCGCATGGCATGGGAGCGGTGATCAACGAGAGCGAGTCCCCTTACTACGCCTACAACGGCCGTGGCAGCTGGAATGCCTACGACATTGTCTATCGAGCTGCTCGCTTTCAGGACGGCAAACGCACTGAGAAGGCTCGTCTGACAATGTATTTCAACGGGCAGAAGGTGCACCGAAATTTCGACGTGAATCAGGTTTGGGGCGGACCAAACTCCGGAATTGATGGTGGCAATGATGACGGCAAGGGAATCACAGATACTCCCGGAGGAATCAAACTGCAGTGTGAAGGCCACGATGTGCGTTACAGAAATATCTGGATCCGGGAACTGCAGCTGCAGACGGCGGATACCGATTTCAATGAACCACCAGCCGTAGTGTCACTGCTGCCAGAATCAGAATCGGTGAAATCGCTGTTCAACGGCCGTGACCTGACGGGATGGTCGGGAGATGACACGCGATGGTCAGTCAAAGACGGGATGATTCGCGGTGCCAACGAAGATGCCGTCCCCAGCAGCACCTATCTGTTCACAAAAGATAAGTACCGAAACTTCCGGTTGCTGCTGGAGGTCAGGCAGACCATGAGTGACCGGCATTCCACGATGCACTCCGCCGTGGCTGCACTTGGCGAACAGTTCACCGATGCCGGTGACAACCGCTTTGGATTTCGTGGTCCGCTCCTGATGTTCTGTCATGACTGGGGCATCTGGGATGCGCATCGTCGCAATCGCGTTGTCCCCGGCGGCGACGGTGGCAGCATCGAAAAGAAGGGTGAGTGGAATCAGATTGAGATTCTGGTGGTGGGTGAGCGAATTCGATTCGCTGCGAACCAACGAGAGATCTTCGATTTCACCGATCAGGCTGACATGCTTCAGGCCAGCCCGATCGGATTGCAGTTGCACAGCAATGGTCAGCCGCAGGAATTTCATTTTCGGAACCTGCTGATTTCGGAAAACCCGACTTCGGACCTGGTGACCGTTCCGGCAGCGGAACCAAAGTAGATTCTGTGGTGACGATCAACGGCGGTGAGTGGCATATGCTGCCATGGCCGCCTGGTCGCCCCTGATGTCTTTTGTTCAGTCTGTCATCGCAACCCTCTGGATTGAGTCTCTCATGCGAACTTGTTTGCTGGCCACAGCCATACTGATGCTGCTGACTCCGCAATTCTCCGATTCCCGGGTCATGGGACAAACGCTGGAGGAAACGCTGAAATCGGTGTCGGCAGCACAGCTTGCCGAGGAAGCACGACAGTCCGGAGACGCGGTCCGTGGAGCCATTGTGTTCCATCAGCAACGCATGCAGTGCGCAGGGTGCCATGCAACGGCAACCGGCAGCGCCATGTTGCCCGGGCCGAATCTGGCCTCGCTGGCCCAGCCGATGTCGGACGCAGGTCTGGTCGAATCAGTACTCGAGCCATCCAAAGTGATCCGCCGGGGATTTGAAACGACAGTGCTGCTGAAGAGCGATGGGACCACGCTGATCGGACTTCTGGCCGAGAAGACGGACAAGCAGGTGACTTTGAGGGACCCAAAGCGTCCCGGAGAAATGCTGAGCGTTTCGATGGAGGAGATCGAGGAGATCACGACCAGTGATGTGTCGCTGATGCCCGCCGGACAGGTCAATCAGCTCAGCAGCCGCCAGCAGTTTGCCGACCTGATCCGTTACCTGATGGAAATCCGTGATGGTGGTCCGGAGCGAGCCAGGCAATTGCAGCCTTCCCCGTCTCTGCTGACGGTTCAGATTCCGGAGTACGAAAAGGATATCGACCATGCGGGATTCCTGCGTAATTCTGATGACGAGTCTTTTCGAAGGGGAGAGGCGCTGTACCAGCGAGTCTGTCGTAATTGTCACGGGACGAAGGACGAGCCCGGATCACTGCCGACATCGCTGCGATTTGCCGAGGGTCGATTTCGAAGCGGTAGCGACCCATTCACGATGTATCAGACGCTGACACACGGATTCGGGTTGATGGCGGCCCAGACATGGATGGTGCCTTCGCAGAAATATGATGTCATCCTTTACATTCGTGAAACATTCCTGCGACCTCACAATCCAACTCAATGGACAGAGATCACGGAGTCTTATCTCGCCGGCCTGCCAAAAGGCGAATCACGGGGGCCCGCGCCGGGGACCATACAGCCGTGGAGTGCCATGGACTATGGACCATCGCTGACGCATTCCTGGGAAATTCCCGGTGACTCGCTGAATATCGCTCAGAAAGGCATCGCTATCCGACTGGATTCCGGGGCTGGTGGCGTCTCGCGGGGACGTCACTGGATGATTTTTGATACAGACACACTGCGGATGGCGGCGGCATGGAGTTCGCCGGAAAAACAGGATCCCGAGCGGAATTTTGTTGACTGGCGGGGAATTCAGTTCAACGGCGAACATCAGATTCATCCGCGCATCACCGGAGTTGTCACGGCGGCAAACCCCAACGGGCCGGGCTGGGCCGATCCGAACACGGGCATGTTCCCTGATGATCAGCGGGTGCTGGGACGTGACGGCCGCCGCTATGGTCCGCTGCCCCGCAACTGGGGGCGGTTCCGAGGTCAGTACCATTTCAGAAACCAGGTCGTGTTATCCTATGAGATCGGAGGAACGGCCATTCTGGAACTCCCCGGCATGGCCGAGCAGAGCGCAGACGTCGCGGCCCCGATCTTTACGCGAACACTCAACATAGGACCACGCACTCAGGATCTGCTGCTGCAGGTTTGCCAACAATCGCATGCGGAGTTAATCGACATCCGGACGGATATGGCCGTTGCCGCCGGCTCTGCTCCCGTGATGTTTGGTGTCCCGCAGACCGCAACGGAATCGCGCACTCCGGGAATGCCCCTGAAATTTGACGGCTCCTCGTTTGTCGAACTGACAGATGCCTCCGAACTGAATATGACCAGTCAGGATTTCACGATCACGGCACGATTGAAAACGAACGCCAACGGAACGATCTTTTCACTCGCTCGTGCCGCAGATAAGTGGAGTCCCGATGGTCAGACGTTTTTCATCCGCGGCGGACACCTCGGGTTCGACATTGGCTGGGTAGGCGCCGTAACGTCGCGTCGTAAAGTCAACGACGGTGAATGGCATACCGTAGCTGTCACATGGCAGCATCGCTCGAAGAAACTGCAGTTGTGGATCGACGGACGGCCGGATGGGGAAGGAGTCCTGTCGGCAGGAAGTCGCCCGGAAAATGCGATTGCTCGTATTGGCTTCACAACACCGGATTTTCCACAACCGGAATCACATTTTTCCGGGGACCTGCAGAATGTGCGTTTCTTCCAGCGTGCGTTGACCAGAGAACTGCAGAACGAAGACGCTTTAGCCCAGGTAGATGACGGGCTTCGCGGGCACTGGGAGCTTTCGAAAGCAACGGGAGACTCGGTCGCGGACTCGTCTCAACACCTGGCACCGGCCCTGATTCGCCGAGGTGAGTCTCGTCGTCTGGTCACGGCCCCGGTTGTTGCGGGTTTAGTGCCCGGGATTCCGGAGACAGAATGGGTCGTGCAGGAAGATCGACTTTGCCTGCGGATTCCAGCGGGCCCGAATCCGCTCAGAACGACTCTCTGGATCACGTCGCGGGCAGACCGGACAACACCCGTGTCGCTTCCGGTTCTTCCGGCTGCCGGCGCAGATCTTCAGGAATACACGCGTGGCGGTCCGGCGGCGTGGGATCAAACCCTGACGACCCGCGTCATGCCGATGAGCGAACAGGGAGCATTTGCGGCGGACCTGCTGACGGCTCCCGAAGTCAACCCGTGGCTTGCACAGCTGCGGTTCACCGGGCTGGACTTTTTCTCAGATGGCCGTATGGCAGCCTGCACGTGGGATGGCGATGTCTGGGTCATTTCGGGACTCCCGAATGAGCCGGAACTAAAGTGGCGACGGATTGCATCCGGGCTTTACCAGCCGCTCGGCCTGAAGATTCTCGCCGACACTATTTATCTGACCTGCCGCGATCAACTGGCGGTACTGCGAGATCTGAATGGAGATGGCGCCACGGACTTTGTGGAATGCCTGAACAACGATCATCAGGTCACCGAGCATTTTCATGAGTTCGCCATGGGGCTTCAGACGGATGCTGCCGGGAATTTCTACTACGCGAAATCAGGGCGGCATGCCCTGGAGGCCGTCGTGCCCCACCATGGAACTTTACTGCGGGTCACCGCTGATGGTCAGCGAACCGAAATACTGGCGACCGGGTTTCGTGCCGCCAACGGGGTCTGCCTGAACCCGGATGGATCGTTTGTGGTGACAGACCAGGAAGGATTCTGGAATCCGAAGAATCGCATCAACTGGGTCACGCCGGGAACTGAGGGCAAGCCGCGATTCTACGGCAATATGTTTGGCTATCACGACGTTACGGACACCTCAGATCAGGCGATGGAACCTCCCTTGTGCTGGATCACAAACGAGTTTGACCGGTCACCGGGTGAATTGCTCTGGGTGAATAGTGAGAAATGGGGTTCACTAAACGGATCTTTGCTGAATCTGTCCTATGGATACGGCAAAGTCTTTCTGGTGCCTCACGAATCGGTACAGGGAGTGATGCAGGGTGGCATGATTGAGCTGCCGATACCGGCATTTCCTGCCGGAGTGATGCGGGGTCGCTTTCATCCGGGCGACGGCCAACTCTATCTTTGTGGCATGTTTGCGTGGGCTGGAAGTGCCACACATCCCGGCGGAATTTACCGGCTGCGAATGACAGAGCGGGAAGTCCATTTGCCTCGCGAACTCCACGCCGAGAAAAATGGCGTTTCCCTGACCTTCACAGCGCCACTGGATCCGGAATCCGTCCGATCCGGGAACTTTGAAATCCGTGTCTGGGATCTGAAGCGGACGGCAAATTACGGTTCAAAACACTTCAATGAGCGACCACTGCAGGTTTCCGCGAGCACTCTGAGCGAAGATGGCCGCAGAGTGACACTGCAGATTCCGGAGCTTCAACCGACGTGGGGCATGGAAATCAAGTATGTGCTGCGATCGATGAGTGGCGAACCGTTGGAGGGGCGTATTCACAATACCATCCATCGGCTACCAGAATAGCCGTAAGACAGGCGACCGTCCCGTGTGCATTCCCGCGCGGGATGAGTCGGGATGAGTTGCCCGGTGGATTTTACCCGCGAAATGGCCGGGGGCGAGTGCAGCCGAACTGCCATCAGGCGGATTGCAGAGCCTGCGTGCGTCCTGTACAGACGTCCTCCCGTCATCCCGGGCGTTGCCAAAACTCAACAGACCCGTGCAATTCGGGCGACCCCCGAAACTGTTGCGACCCTCCGAAGCAGGATGCCGCCGTTTCCGGCTGCGTCCAGGTGCCATGCACCTTTGTTGAGACCAGGAGACCAGGTGCCATGCACCTGAGTCTGTGGTGATGAGACCGATCAGGTGCCATGCACCTGAGTCAGTGGCACGTGGGCTGGCGGCGGCTGGGCGTTGGCAGGCGAATCAAGGTGCCTGGCACCTGTGTTCTTTGGGTGCCTGGCACCTTTGCTTGTGGGGGTGTCCTGGGGTGGGTGGCACCTATTTCGGGAGGTGTTGTGAGGGGTATGGAAATGCGTGAGCGGCGGATTGTGCCGGTTGGTGTGATTGTGGGCACTTTCTGCGAGTGGGGTGCCGTGTCAATCGGCAGTTTCCCGACGATTGCCATGATCGGGAGAACTGTTCAATTCGGAATCGTCCGTACATCCCGTACATTTTAACTCAACCGGAGGACCTGAATCGTCCGATCGAAAAGAGTAACCGTTATTGCCGGCGCATCCGGCACACTCCGTTAATACGGCTCGATCGGAACAATCGATGAAACCCACACGAATCTTAGCCTCGGCCTCTCTGTTCTTCAGCAGCCTTGCTCTGATAACAGCGGCGAACATCTCTGCGGGAGATGAGGGCGTTGTCCGGATGTCTTCTTTGAGACCCCAGGAAGGCTCGGTGCCGGGTCCGACACCGGATCCGGTTGGTTCCGGGTTGGTGCCACCGGCGTCAGAGGGCGTCGCCTCTGTCCCGGGGACCGGGGTTCCATCGCCGCAGGCGGTTTCGCCCGGCATGTATCCTCAGCCAGGCAATTATTCGCCGTATTTTGAGCGAACACTGGGTGCCACGGAGGTGGTTCCGGGAGCGGGTTATCGGCCGGAAGCTCCGTTCGGCCCGATTTTCATGTTTGAAACCAATATTGGCAGTGGGTTGGGTTATCAGGAGGGTTCGCAGCGAGTGAATGCTCGTGTGCCGTACCACATCATTCCCAACACGACTGTGCTGCTCGGGGATGTTTCGGCGTCGGTGACGTGGGACGGGATGCCCGTATTCAGCGGCGGTGGAATTTATCGAAACTACGATCCGTTCCGTAATCGGATCTTTGGTTCGAACGCCTACTTCGACTACGACAAGGGCTACGGCAACGAAGAGTGGACACGGGCGACCGTTGGCCTCGAGTCGCTGGGCAAGTACATCGACTTTCGTGCCAATGCCTACATTGTGACCGGGAACGATTCTCAGTTGCTGAGCAGCACGTTGCTCCCTGACATCCAGTTGATGGCCAACTCGATCTACAAGACCCGAGTCGATGTTCGCGACAACGCCTACTCGGGCGGTGACATTGAAGTGGGCGGTCCCCTGCCACTGCTGGGGCGGTACGGGATGAACATGTATCCCGGAGCCTACTTCCTGACCAACAACTACGGTGGTGATTCCGTTGGTTTTCAGGTGCGATGGGAAGCTCTGATCACTCAGAACCTGACCGTGAACACCTACCTGACTCATGACGGCACGTTTGACACCAATGCCTGGGTGAACCTGCAGTACGAGATTCCGAATTACCGTCAGAAGCGAACGCTGCGGGATCGCGGAACTCGTGAACGTTTGATGGATCCGGTGGTTCGAGCGGGCCGTATTCACTCCCGAATTGATACGATTTCCAACCATGAAGCTCAGATCAATCCGAACTCCGGTGTGGCTTGGAACCTGATTCACGTCGACCCGAATCTGGTCGCCCCGGGTGACGGCTCCTATGAGAATCCGTTCAACACCATGCAGGCTGCCAAGGTTGCCAACAACGCGGGTGTCGACATTCTGCGTATTCGCCCACGCCAGGACGATTCCGGCACCAACCTGACGGTGAACGGCGGAATTGGACTCTTTGACGACCAGATTCTGATGTCCTCACTGGTTCCGCTGCAGCTGGCACCGGACTGCATTCTGCCGACGGATGATCTGGCAACGGCTCCGCTGGATCCGCTGATTTCGGATCCGGTGATGGTGGCTGGCGGCAGTGTGGTTCGACTGGCTAACAACAACTCGGTGCTGGGTCTGCGAATTGACGGTGCCAATGCGGCCGGGACGGTGTTCGGCAATGCCATTTCCAACCCGCTTCCAATCACCGATGTCAATCTCGCCGGAAACACTTTCTCGCGATATGTGAATGGTGCACAGCTTCAGGACGTGTCCGGTCGCCTTGTCATTCAGGACAACATTTTCGACGGCCTGCTGGGCGTGTCCGAGAACGGGTTGAATCTGTCAGTGGCGGGTGGATCATCTGCAGATCTGCTGGTCGCGGGCAACACGGCCTCGGACAACAGTGGAACGGGTCTGAAAATCGTTGCTGGCCCGGGCTCGACAATCAACGCGGACAACCCGGATGCCGTGGCTCCTACAGGAATTCTGGGTAATGTCGCCAGCGGTAACGGAACCGGTATCAGCGTAGAAGCCCGCACCGGCTCGACCGTCAATGCTGTCGTCGAAGGAAACACAGCCGAGCAGAATACCTTTGATGGTCTGCAGATGGTTTCTGACGGGGCGACCTTTAATCTGGCCAGTCTCGCTCAGAACACGCTCAGCGACAACATCGGGAACGGCACTTACATTCACTACCTGAACGGTGGAGTCTTCAACGCGGTCTCTGAGGACGCCAATGGAAATGGCACTCTCGAAGCGGGTGAAGACCTGAACGGCAATGGCCGTCTGGATCAGGGGATTGTGTCGAACGTGATGAACAACAATCAGATTGCAGGCATCTGCATCTTTGGTGAGGATGCCAGTGCGGGCGTCTTCGACATCGGTGGCCCGCGTCCATCACTGGGCAACACGATGATCGGGAACACAGAAGGTGGCCTTCTGGTGGACCTGAAGGACACCGCAACGGCTCAGACCGACGTTCTGTTCAACACCATGCGGGGTGGCAACTCGACGCCAGGCCTGACAGTGGTTCTGGACTTCATCGATCCGGCTCAGGGCACGGTCGTGGATGCCAACGGGTTTGCCGTAGGGCCATTCAATCTCGCCTCGTATGGATTCAATCCATCGCAGTATGACACGGTGACGAAGGCAATTCTGGCGACGGTGGAAGACCACTACCGCAACCTGCCGACCAACGCGGACAATCCGCTGAGCTCGATTCCGGATGGCGAAGAACTGGATATCGACTTTGTCATCGGTGACACAGGCAGCCTGCCGTCCAATGGAGCGACCGAGTACTACGTCGTCACGATTGGCGACAGTGCCGCTGCTCCCGCCGGACTGGCTGGCCTCTCTGCCGACATCGGTCAGATTCGAAACAAGAACGGAAATGGTCCAGGACAGGGCTTGCAATCGTATCCTCTGGTTAACGGTGCCTCTGCGGTCGGCGTTTACACCAACAACATCAACCAGCTGAGTCCTTTCCTGAACCCACCGAATGCATTCCAGGGTTCGGTCAATGAAGGTGTCTATGTCGACACCAACAACTCGGCTCCGTACGCCATCACCGCTCTGACATCAGGTAACCTGACCTACACACGACGGGCACTCGGGCTGATCGTTTCTCATGAACTGGGGCATGCCCTGTCGCTGCGGCACATCGCCGGAGCGGGAGCTGTGACTCCGGGCGGTGCCAATCCGATCATGGGGACTCCCGCAATTGACCTTCCGGTACAGGTGCTGGTTGAAGAGTCGAAGTTTTCTCTGAACGGTACGAATCCCGGGGAACTGCCCGGTGAGGCACCCTTCCAGCAGAATGACGTTTCCCAGCTGGCCTCGGCCATCGGCACACGAATCTCCGCAGGTGGATCGAAGTCTGGTATTCGCGTGAATGCAACCGACAATGCTCGTCTGCTTGAATCCACCTTCAACAACAACTCACTCAGTGCCAGCGAGGACGGAATTGCCATCCTGATGAACCAGAGTGCGGTAGCAGAAGGTGTGACCATCCAGGGCAATCAGATTACCGGCGGAAGTGGCAATGGTGTTCGCCTTGTTGCTGACGGGCCCAACGCAGAGATTTACGCAGACAGCACCATTGGAGGTGCAGGCGTCAATGTCTATGGTGGAACGTCCTACACTCAGGGCAACGTAATCGCCCGGAACGACGGCGACGGCTTCCGAGCTGTGGCTGCCAATGGTGGTCTGGTTTACGGCAATCTGATCAATAACACGATTTCGGATAACGGTGGTAACGGAGCTGCCCTGCTCGTCGACAATGGCGGCACGATGGACTTCGGCACAGTCGCCAGCAACCGCGTGGTGCGAGGCAACACGATCACCGGCAACGGTGGTGCCGGCCTGCTGACCAATCAGCTGACGAACCCAACGACACAGGCCCAGCTGGACGCCACGGTACTCGGCAATACTCTGTCAGGCAACGGTGGCGGCGGTATCGTCTCCCGACTGTTTGGTGCCAACAGTTCTCCTCCGGCCATCCCGGCCATCGTCAACAACAACCGGCTGAATCTCAAGGTTGGTGGAACTGCGGCGGCCGATGCGAACACGATCAGCGGAAACTCCGAGGTCGGTGTGGGCGTGCGAGTCACCGGAAACGGCTATGCCAACGTGGATATGAAGAACGTGACGGTATCCGGCACGACCGACACTGCTGATCCGGCCTTTGATGGCGACGGAATTGCCATGGTTCGCGAAGGCTCCTCCCTGCTGACAGCCACACTGTCCGGTGTGACCTCCACGGGGAATGCCGGAGACGGGCTCAGTGTCAGCACTCAGGGCACAGACAAGACGGATCTGAATCAGCCATTCTCCGGAACCGCCAACACAGTCACGGTGACGGACAGCAGTTTCGGAAGCAATGGTGAGAATGGTGCCAACTTCACGGCTCGCGGAGATTCCACTCTGATTGCTGACCTGACTCGAAGCACCTTCAGCGGCAACGCAGACAACGGGATTCAGGTGAACACTTCAGAGAACGCGTCCTTCGGAGATCCGAATGTGGCACTTCCGCCGGGACGACGAGCTAAGTTCAACGGACTCGTCGTGGACGGTAACTCGAATGATGGTGTGCAGATCAACGCCACCGACGCTTCCCGGGCTCTGGTGGAAATCTCCAGCACACCGGGACCAGCTGGAAGTGGAGCTCACGCAGCCGCCAGCACCCTCGGCAGCACCAGCATCTCCAACAACGGTCGTGATGGTGTGCGAATCGATACGACGGGAGGTCGCTCTGACATCCTGATCACTTCCAATGCCGGAGCAACCACAACGATTGACGGAAACGGTTCCAACGGTGGTGGTAACGGGATTCGCTGGAATGCCAGCGGGGACTCCGACGGAACTCTGCGTGTCACCAACACGACGATCAGTGGCAGCATTCGCGGAGCCAGCGAGGACGTCAACGGAGACGGCGTGCTGAGTGCTGCGGAAGACCTGAATAACAACGGCGACATCGACATCGCTGACGGCGACGGTATCCAGGCGAACTTCACAGAGAACGCGACCGCGGCTCTGATCGTTGGTAATGTGGGCGAGGGCAACACGATCCGGAACAACCAGGACGACGGTATCGCGATCACTGCCACAGGAAGTGATCTGACCGGTAACCCACGACCTATCATCAACATCTCACACAACACGATTGGTGGATCGGCATCGGGAATCACCTCGGGCAACGGAGGTGACGGTGTCAGCCTGAATGTCTTCGGTGGCACCGCAACGGGTGTCGACCCCGGATCCGTGGACTTCACGGCACCCGGTCTGACATTCAATGGTGGTGTGGCAGAGAGTGGAGCCGTTCCGCAGTTCACCATGAACGACAACGTGGTGACCAACAACGGGGCTCGCGGGGTCAATCTGCTGCTGACTGGTGCATCCGGAGACCGTCGTCGTGACCCGACGCCATACTTCTTCGATCCGGTCCGCATCACGGTCCGCAACAACACGGTTGAGGCCAACGGAGCAGAGGGTGTCTTCTACCGGGCAGATTCGGATATGAATCAGAGTCGATTTGTGTATCTGAGCAACACCGGGGCTCCTGGTGATGACAACCAGAACTGGCTGCCCACACGACCGGAATTCACGTTCCTGAACTTCGGCAGCGTGAACGGAAACACAACCTACCTGTCTCCTTACCTGAATCTGAACTCGGTACAGAACAGTCTGTTTGAACTGACTGGCAACACCATCCGCAACAACGGCCAGGCCGGTGTGACGGGAGAAGGCGTTCGAATCGATGTCGGTACCGGGTCTTACGTGGCGGCCGATGTTCGCAACAACACCTTCGGAGGTAACCTCGAAGCCGACTTTGCGACCTCGTCCTTCCTGTCTGCAGGCAACACCTTTGATTCCAGCGACACTTCAGGAGTTGATACCTTCGACTTCGTGTACCTCGACGACGTGGCTCAGATGGATCTGCGATTCCAGACCAACAGCGGAAACCAGATTGCACCAAGCGACTTCGGAGCAGTTTACACGAACCTCGATACTCTGAAGGAACAGTGGTTCGGAACCCTCGGTGTGGTACAGCGAGACGTGTCCTTCTTCCAGGTGGACAATGGCCCGAACCTGAACAGCCCGAACAACCAGTTCTTCACGTTCGGGATCACTCAGAACATCCAGAACGCGTTCAACGTCGGCGGTTACAACATTCGTGGTGCTGCTGATCCGCTGTGGCCAAATCCGGGATTCACCCCGTTCCTGCCATAGTTCTGAACTCAGACTGGTCTGAGCATTCGCTGAGGGCTGTCCGGATCTCCGGACGGCCCTTTTTTATTGCCGATCGCCCCCATCGGACCACTCCGCAGGCCTGCGGGAGCCGAATTCTCGTTCGCCGCAACTCCGGATCGATCGGATTTCGGACACCGAATACCGGTTTTCCGTTGGCTCAATCTCCGCACATCGCTAAGCTGCAGACTCGGGCAAATCGCCACGACGATCCCCCCTGCAACAGACTTTCGGCCAGATTCCGGCATCCGACGACACCCACGTCAGCCGGTAACGAAAGACTGAAGCGGACCGGAACCTGTGGCAGGCTGCCCGCAATGCTGCTCTCCCCGCTCTCTGCTGTGCTTCATCCCGCTGCCTTCTCCACCGTGTAAAAGAGTGCCCACCCATGCAAAAGCTGCATCGACGGTCTGTTATCAGGGGTCTGGCCGGAGTCTCACTGGCACTGCCAGTTCTGGATGCTATGGGCGAAGAGGTCACCAGCCAGGTGCCACGACGCTTTTGCGCGATGTACACCGCAAATGGGATGTCGCTGCCGAATGCTGATAACGGAATCAGTGAATGGAGCTGGTTTCCTCAGGTCGAGGGGGCGCAGTTTGAATTTGGAAAATCCACCGAACCGCTGCGTCCCTTCCGGGAACACATCAGCTTCATGGGCGGCCTGCACCATTCCTCCGGGGTGAAGGCGGATCCGCATCTGTGCTCCGACATGTGGCTGACCGGTGCCCCGCTGCACAATCCGCGTCCCGGGATGTTCAATTCCGTCGCGCTGGATCAGGTGGTTGCACAGCACACCAGGCAGTTCTGCAGACAACCGTCACTGGTGCTGTCGATTGATGCCGGGGTCGGGTTCTTGTCCCGTACCGGAACAATTTCGTACAACTTGCAGGGCAAGCCAATCCCGGCAGAAAACAATCCGCGACGCGTCTTTGATCGCCTGTTTCGCGGCGACACCGGATCGGCTCAATCCCGCAAGGCAGAGCTGCAGAACCGCCTGCGTCTGGTCGACGCGGTGCTTGAAGGCACCCGCAATCTCAACCGACAGCTCAGTCAGTCCGATCGCGACAGGATGGATCAGTACCTGACTTCGCTGGATGAAATTGAGTCCCGTCTCACGGCATCAGAGAAGTGGATCGACATTCCTCTGAAGTCCCAGGATTACTCACACCTGAATCTGGATGCCACCAATGAAGGTGAACCGCACGAGTACTACCGCAACATGTTCGATCTGATTGCGCTCGCGTTCGACGCCGATATCACACGTTCGGTCTCGTTCATGCTGAACCGCGAAGACGGCATGGGAATCAGTGATACGTTCCCGATCAAACTGGGACTGAACAGGACTCATCACAATCTGTCTCATGCAACAGATCGTGACGGTCAGCTGGCATTCGCCCGATATGACCTGTTTCTCAGCGAACAGCTGGCGGGCTTTCTGAAACGGCTGCAGCAGTACCAGGATGTGCAGGGCAGTGTTCTGGACAATACCATCGTACTATTTGGCAGCGGCTGCAGCACAACTCACAACCCCACCAACCTGCCGACCCTGCTGGCCGGGGGACGCAATATGGGACTGAAACATGGCGCCTACTGGCGCACGAAGGAAGCGCTGATGACGAACATGTTCCTCAGTATTCTGAATTCCATGGGAATTCAACAGGAGTCCTTCGGAGACAGCACGGGGACACTCAGCAGCCCGGTCTTTTCCGTGTGAACCACCCGAGTCAGTGGTTAGTGGTTAGTGGTTAGCACAGGGCTGCGAGTAGCCATCCGCCTACTGAGGAGTTGACGTCTCAGCGGGGATGTCGAAACGATCGCAATGTGGAAAATCGGGGGCGTTTTTTGCTTGATTGCGGTGAGTTGTTCGTTTGCTGAATTCGCGAGGTGAAATCCAGTACGTTCGTTTCGTCGGAGCGAAACGCGACTATC
>CAIYBH010000016.1 GCA_903924405.1 uncultured Planctomycetaceae bacterium
CGCAATCCGGACCGGATTGTCCCTGCTGGGTATCGAAGTCTCAGACATCCTCTAATGTGAGCGGTTTTCAGTTTTCAGTTTTCAGTTTTCAGTTTTCACCGCCCACCGCCCGGCAACCGGCCTTTTTTGCCGACCCGGCACCCCAGCGGCAGCGATGGGCCTCAGCACGTCGGCACGTCGTGGCTCAGTCAGGAACGTGCCAGGCGGCATCCGGCAAATCGCCATTCCCCGCAGCCAGCTTTCTGAATACTCTGCCCACCACTGATATGACTCAACCTCTTCAGCCTCTGCGGGCACATGCGATGGCACGTCAAATGAAATTCGTCAGCCCAGCACAGTCCGGAACGCGACTCCGCCGCGCAATTCTTCTCGGCCTGCTGGCACTGACGGTGGGCACCAACCTCGGCTGCGCGAAATTCTTTCACGAAATGAAACCCCATCGCCTGCGACGCTGGAACTACAACGATTCATCGGGGCGCGGAGATGCCTTATTCAGCATCAACGACCCCTTGATTCGCAGCCAGACACCGTCAGCTGGTGCGGCTCCGAGGACAGGTGCGGTTGTGCATGACTGAGCCACTGATCTTTCTCAGCCGCAGCGAGGCTGACACTCAGGCACTGGCTCACAACCTGGCCACAGTACTCACCCCGGGAATGACGATTGCACTCAATGGCCAGCTGGGCGCTGGGAAGACGCGGTTCGTGAGGGCTCTGTATCAAGCCCTGGGAGGCCGCGAAGAACTGGTCAACAGCCCAACATTCGTACTGCTGCAGCTGTACACGGATGGCCGTATCCCGGTAGCCCACTTCGACACCTGGCGACTTGGCGATGCGGATGAATTCCTGATGCTCGGTGCCGATGAATACCTGCACAGTCCGGACTGGATCTGCCTGGTGGAATGGGCAGAACGGGTGGACTGGTTATTGCCCGGCGACCGACTGGAGTGTCAGATCACCCACGTCTCAGAAACGGAACGGGAATTCCGATTGATGGGAACCGGGCCGAATTCCACCGCAATTCTCAGAAAGTTGCGGGCCCCTGCGTCGGGCACGGCAGCGGACCCTTGAGTTGTCTGCCGGTCGCCGGCTCAGGGAATCGACGGAATTTCTGAACCCGATCCCCGCACGACGGACCAGCTGGAAATCAGTAAATCATCGCGTTGTCCGGTCAATTCAGCACAAATTGGCTTCGGTAACCAGCCGCCAGGGCAGCCGCGCAGAAGCATCGGCCCCGGAATCCATCCATCGCTGCATTCAATTTTGTGCGTGCCCCCGTCGCGAGCGATTCGCAGAAATCGGCATCCCTGCCGGTGACAGCTCGGGAAATTCTGCGGTTAGTCCGCTACACTTGGAACCAGTCCGGGGCCTTCGTCACAATGGTGCTCAGACCGCTGTATTCAGAAGAAATTCTCAACGACGGGCGGTCAGGTTTCCCCATCAGGGCGGCCTTGCGATAAACTCCACCGACGGTGGGCTCAGACAGCGGCCATCGGCATCCTAGTTTCAGCAGCGGCCCTACTCAAACTTGTATTCTACTCAAAATCAGGCTGACCATGTCCACAGTAACAGCAGCGGCAGACGCTCCCGTCAGTGCGGTACCCGATTCTCGAGGACGATTCGGTGAATACGGGCGTCGGTATGTTCCTGAAACGCTGATGTATGCGCTCGACCAGCTGACCGAAGCGTACGCAAAGGCGAAGGCCGACCCCGAATTCGACCACCAGTTGCGGGATCTGCTGCGGCATTTTGTGGGACGTCCCAACCCGCTCTATTTCGCGGAACGTCTGACTGACAAATGCGGCGGGGCACAAATCTACTTCAAACGCGAAGACTTGAATCACACCGGGGCTCACAAAATCAACAACACCATGGGGCAGGTCCTGTTGACCAAACGCATGGGGAAAACGCGAGTGATCGCGGAGACGGGTGCGGGGCAGCATGGAGTGGCGACCGCCACGGCCTGTGCACGGTTTGGTTTACCCTGCGTGGTTTACATGGGCGAAGAAGACGTTCGCCGCCAGAAGTTAAACGTGTTTATCATGCGAACTATGGGAGCCGAAGTGCGTCCGGTGACCACAGGTTCCCGCACTCTGCGTGATGCCATCAACGAAGCCATGCGCGACTGGATGGCCTCCGTACGAGACACACACTACATCATTGGCAGCGTCGTCGGACCTCATCCATTTCCCATGATGGTACGCGACTTTCAGGCGATTATCGGTCGCGAAGCCCGCGAACAGTGTCTGGCTCAGGTCGGTCGACTGCCGGATGAAGTCATTGCCTGTGTTGGCGGAGGCTCAAACTCGGCCGGCATGTTTTATCCCTTCGTCGATGACGCCACAGTGGAGCTGACCGGGGTGGAAGCGGGCGGTCGCGGAGCCAAACCGGGCGATCACGCCAGCACACTCAGCCATGGCAAACCCGGCATTCTGCACGGAAGCTACAGCTATGTGCTGCAGAACAACGACGGACAGACCTCCGACGTCCACTCCATTTCTGCGGGTCTGGACTACCCGGGCGTCGGTCCGGAACACAGCTACTGGAAGGACTGTGGTCGAGTCAACTACGTCAATATCCTGGATGACGAGGCGCTGGCCGCCTTCAGCACCATGGCCCGCACCGAAGGCATCC
>CAIYBH010000017.1 GCA_903924405.1 uncultured Planctomycetaceae bacterium
ATCCGGTTGGCAGTAGTCCCTGTGCATGCGCTCAGGATGCCACGAATTTCGCTGACAATGACTCGTTGAACGCCTCCCTGCACCAGTCTTTTATGGTGTGCGACGAACCGAACCCTGGGGCCCCGTTGGCTGAACACGCAGGAGTCGTCCCACAGGTTTCTTCAGGTCTACGACAACGGGCTGCACTGTCTGCGAGGTAGCGACATTTCCCGCGCTATCGCGAGCGAGAAGACGGAAATACATCTGTGACAGCAATCCGGAATGAACCGGCAATTCAAAACTGCCCGGGTCAGGCTGCCAGTCAAATACGGGGAGCCATGGCCCTGCCGGTGTTTGTGCCGACTCAAGACGAATAGAGTTCTCTGCAGGGTTGGCTTCAACAATCTGCCAGCCAAAGCGGATCGCACCTTCGCCCTCTGTCGTGACAGTGGGCTGTTCCATTTCGATGAACGGCAATGTCTGGTCAACGGAGATTACGATTTCCGGCGGTTGTCCGGGTTGCGGAGGAATATCGGCCAATCCCACCCCGTTGCGAACCCGTACGGCAAAACCAAATGTGCCTTCAGCGATGGAGTCCACCTCGAATGGACTCTTTAGATCAGGGTCGACGCCGTAACGGAACCATTGCTTGCCACCATCTTCCGTGACGAACAATTCAACCGAACTGATCCCGGATGGCCCGACGTCGTCGATCTGGTACTCAATGTTGAAGATCCGGTTGTTGACCATCTGCACGCCATTCACGATCTGTGCCGGCTCAGAAGGTACAGGGACCTCGTCAGACGTGAGTTGCTCTGACGGTGAAGGTGTTGTCGGCACTGTGGGCGTCACTGCTGGTCTCCGCTCGCTCTTTGTGGCGGATGATTGCAGTTTTCGAGGCTCCAGACGCTTTGGGGTGGATAATTCTGATGATCCCGCATCGCCAGTGACTGGTACTGTCGGCACGGGTGGTACCGTTGGCTTCGGCGAGTCCTGAAAAAACGGAGAGGGAGCACCAGGAGCCACAGGTTTTTCAGTTACCACAGTGGTGGCTTCCGACTGGGCGGTTGCTTCACCGGGTTCAAAATCGCTGACATATTGTTTCCGTGCTTCACCTCGATTGCCGGCATTGTCCGTGATTGATGCCCTGATTTCGATGGTGGATCCGGGGGGCAACGGGAGTTGAATCTGCCCGGACGCTGCGGGGGTAATATCCGCTTTCCTGCGTATACCGCTGAGCCCGTCACTGAATTCGAGGGTCATCGACTCCGGGTTGACCGATGGGTCGGATGTTGTCCACGAAACGATCGCTTGACCAGCCTCAGGTTCGGTGATTTCCAGCTTCAGGGCGGGAGGGACGGTGTCAACAAACACGTCCATCTCTGGTGTGCTGCCCTCAATGGGTTGCAGTAATGACCCTCGCGAGTCCGTCATGCGAATCGCGAACGAATAATGGCCGTCTCGGGGGGCAGTGAAGACGAATGAACCACGGGAAACCGGAACGCTCTGCAAGCGTTCCCATGTTTTTCCGGAATTCTGGGAACCATACAGGACGGCGAACCCCGCCCCTGGCTTCCCCTGCTCGAGGCTGACTTCAAACGGAATCTCAAACCTCGCGGTATTTGTGATCAGTTGCTCTGGCTCATCGGCAAGTGAGGCGGGCGGCGTCAACGCCAGACTGCCTGCGACAACCGCAGACGCAGCGGCTGTGTTCAGCATGCGAGAAGACCCGAATCGCCGTAAGAATAACATTTGAAACTCCTTCAGAGCAGCCGTGGCGACGCGTTTCGTCTGAGATGTCACGTTTTGAGTATGCCCTTGCTACGGCCGGCTCTCGTGATATTGCGGCCGGCGCGCAAAGACCCTCACGCTGGCCTACGAAAACTGGATCGGCAGGCGAGGATGGGAACTTCAGTGAATCTCTGGATGGGATGGGGAAATTTTCCGGTCGGACTGGAGCGTGATCGATTGACCACGGTGCAGCGGGCAGCCAATAACGATGCGGCGAAACGTCCCGGGCATATCCTTCGCTGGGTTTCCCCGGGTTTCCAGTGGGAATCAATAGAACGACAGGCAATTGGGTGAATGAGTGGCGGGTGTGGATTGGGAAATGAAGTGACGTCGGGGTGAAACGACGCTTTGGTATCTGAAACAGGTGTGCGGTGAAATGAAAACGGGTGCCCCGGAATGAATTCCGGGGCACCCGTGTAAAAAAGAACTCAACAGGCAGGCCGAGGGCCCGGTGTTAGTTTCTGAGTCGGACTAGTTGCAGGAAGAGCAAGCGGCTTTGGTTTTGGCACAGCGACCGCAGGCCTTGACCTTTGCACAGCTGTTGCAGGCTGGGGCAGCAGCGTGCCACACCTTGTGCTCAACAACCTTCTCGACCATTTTGCAGACCTGAACTTCAACTTCCTTCTGCTCGGTCTTGTGGGTGCACACCTTGTAGGTGTAGGTTTCTTCAACCGGCACCATCTTGCTGACCATCACTTTTGCAGTCTTCTGCTCTGGCTTGCAGACAGTGACGTTGTACTTGTAGGCGACTTCTTCATTGACATGAGAAACGACCTGCACCTTGCGAGTACGGGTTTCCGGCTTGCAGACGGTGACGTTGTACTTGTAAGCCACTTCCTCGTTTACGTGGGAAACGACCTGCACCTTGCGAGTGCGGGTTTCAGGCTTGCAAACCGTGACGTTGTACTTGTAGGGAACTTCTTCCTGAACGTGACGAACGACCTGCACCTTACGAGTGCGGGATTCTGGTTTGCAGACAGTTACGTGGTAGGTGTACTGCTCTTCCTTTGTCTGACACTCGTAAGCCGTGTACTCGACCTGAGTTTCAACCATGTTCGGAACCCAGACTCGGCATGTGCGAGCGGTCTTTGCTTCGCCGCAACCACCACAGTTACCGCAGGAGTTGCAACCGCCACAGGCCTTCTTCTTCTTGCCGCAGTGACCGCAATCGCTGTGGCTTGCACAAGCATTGCATGGGGTTTCTACAGCCTTCTCTTCCCAGTGACCCTGGTCCTGGCAAACGGTACGCGTCTTTTTCACTGGCACGGACGTGTGAACCTTGCGAGTCGCCATGCGTTCCTCTTTCACAGGAACCATGACGGTGTAGGTTTCTTCCTTCTCTTCGGTGACAGCCTTGCAGACCATCTTTTTGCCTTCACGTTCTTCTGTGACTGGCACCATGACGGTGTAGGTTTCTTCCTTCTCGGAAGTTACGACCTTACAAACCGTCTTTTTGCCTTCACGTTCTTCCGTGACTGGCACCATGACGGTGTAGGTCTCTTCCTTCTCGGAAGTGACAGCCTTGCAAACCGTCTTCTTGCCTTCACGTTCTTCTGTGACCGGCACCATGACGGTGTAGGTCTTTTCGACTTCTTCGGTCACGCACTTGTGAACGGTGCGGGTACCGGTTTTCTCTTCCACGACCGGAACACAAACGTTCACAACTCGCTTTTCAGTGACCATCTCTGGAACGAGAACGGTCTTTTGAACGGTTTCCCATGTGCCGTTTGCTTCGCAACCGCTGCCACAGGCGTGGTTAGCGGCAACACCGCAACCGCTGTCGCAGGGGGCAGAACAACAACGGCTGGTCTTCTTTCCGAAGCAACCGCCGGCTTCGGCAGTCGCCATCATAGAGAAGGCGAGTGCCAACGAGAAAAAGAAACGCATGCTGTCTAACTCCTCCCAGATTGATGAAACCTTCCCGCGACATCAGAGGTCACCAACAACCATTGCTGCCTCTGTTGGCAATCAGAACTGGAAAGGTTATCCATTCGCCCCGATTGCTGCCATTCGCCCAGAATCCCGAAATGGTATCACAACTTGAGATAAAGCGGAAATGAAAAAGAGAAAAAAGAAAATCGGGCGCTGTGCGTTGGTTGATTTGCCTGGGCGCTTTGGGGTTTTTTAGTGGTTTGAGTGCTTGTGTTGTTCTGGTGCGCTCTGGTTGTTCGCGGGTTGTGACCTGTTCAGGGGCATTGCGTGTTGGTTGCCGATTTTGGGAAACCACGCGAGGGAAACCGGTTGGTGAGCGACCAGCATGGCGTGTGGTGGTTCGACTGGCGACGACTGTAGCGAAGCACTGCCCCGGCGACGCTGGAAGGTGGTAATTGCCGAATTACGGCCGTGTTCGGGTTTTTTTTTGCGAAATTCTCGTCGATTTCATTCGGGGTTTTGCGTTCTCTCGCAGGTTTTCTACACTCATCGGCTGCGAAGTGGATGTTCCGGCCTCGCCGATGTGAGAGTTCCGACCGTCCGTGTACCGTCAGGATTCAGTGTGACATGAGGTTTTGTCTAGTTGATCGGGTAACAGAAATCACGGCTGGGTCGAGCATCCAGACTCTGAAGCAGGTTTCACTCGCAGAAGAGTATCTGCAGGATCATTTTCCTGGTTTCGCGGTGTTTCCAGGCGTGATGATGGTGGAGTGCATGGTGCAATCCTGCGCGTGGCTGTCTCGTTTCACGGATGACTTCCAATTCAGTACAATCCTGCTGAAGCAGGCTCGGGCGGTGAAGTTCAACAACTTTCTGAAGCCGGGTGAGACACTGCAGGTTTCCGCCACGATGAAGTCCAATGGCGCCGCTGAAGCGGAGTTTATGGTTTCGGGGGTGGTGAATGGGCAGTCAGCTGTGAGTGGGCGTTTGCTGCTGTCAAAACAAAACCTTGCGGACCTGAACCCGCAATTGAAGGACAATGATGCTCGGATGGTGTCAGCCATGCGAGATCTGTGGGCTCAGGTCTATTCAGGGCACTGACAAGTTCCCCGGCAGTTTCCGCTGACGCGGGCTCTGATTGTCTTCAGGGCCACCGATGTGTCTGAGGCATCAGAATGTAGTTGGTGTACGTGGGCTTGGAATTCGGATCAGAACACAGGCAAAGTCGATCAATAGAGTGGAGTTTACAGAATGACAGTGCAGGGACGAATCGCGTTGGTAACCGGGGGAAGCCGTGGCATTGGGCGTGCGATCGTGGAATCGCTGGCCCGAGGCGGAGCGAAGGTCGCGTTTGTTTACAATTCGAATTCAGAGGCTGCTGAAGCTGTTGTAGCCGGGTTGAAAGCCGAAGGTCACGAGGCTTGGGCGATTCAGGCCGACGTGCGGCAGAAGGACGTGGCTGACAAGGTTGTTGCGGACGTTGTTGAGAAGTGGGGTAAGCTCGAAATTCTTGTCAACAATGCGGGAATCATTCGCGACGGGTTGCTGGCGACGATGGATTCAAAGCAATGGCAGGACGTGATTGACACGAACCTGACGAGTGTCTTCAACTTCTGTCAGGCGGCGACTCGTCAGATGATGTCGCAGCGATACGGCCGAATCATCAACATGTCCAGTGTGGCGGCCGACGTGTCCAATCCAGGCCAGGCGAACTACGCAGCCAGCAAAGGTGGAGTGGAAGGGTTTACACGTTGCGTGGCCACGGAGCTTGCGCGGCGTGGTGTCACGGCAAATGCTGTCGCGCCAGGGTTTATCGAGACGGACATGACAGTGGCCGTGGTTAACGCGGCGGGAGATGAGATTCGTAAGAAGATTCCAGCGCGACGGCTTGGGCGTCCTGAAGATATCGCAGGGGCGGTCATGTATTTTGCGGCCGACGAATCGTCCTACGTCACTGGGCAGGTATTGAAGGTGGACGGTGGATTGACGCTGGGTGGTCTTTAGTCGTGCCGGTTCCGGTGTGCGGTTTCAACTGCCCCCGGTTGGTTTCAGGTTCCCTTGTGGAACCTGGAATTTGTTTTTGGTGAGATGAGGCTGATTGGGAAATTCTGCCGTTTTGGGGGCTATTTGTCTGCGGCGGTCAGGATGTCTGGAAGTTGTCGGGAAATCCGGCAACAATACGTTGGGCGGCAGAGGGACAGGGGGACTGTTCTGATGCATGCCTGATATGTGTGGGCTGCATCGTTGATGCTGCCCGGAAAATCTGGGTCGATGTTCTGGAAGTGGTCACCAGTCCAGAGCAGGCAACATGTGAACTGGTGACTGAGGTCCGGGCGGTGTACGACATACTGAGTGGTGCTGCGTTGAAAGTACCCGCGCCGACCACTCGATTGGTACGCAACAACTCAAATATTTCGGCCTTACCAGCCACAGCGGCAAGCGGCATTCCACCAGCGATTGCTTTG
>CAIYBH010000018.1 GCA_903924405.1 uncultured Planctomycetaceae bacterium
AGACGACGGTCCAGCCCCGGATCATCCATCAGTTCCGGTTGCCGATTTCTGACTCGAAGGCGATCAATAAGAGGACGCGATGCCAAAGCAGAATCCATTCTCGCGGGTTGATTCGCGATTCAGAACGACACAGCGACGGTCACCCTGCCGGAAATCATGGACACACGTCAGAACCTGCCAGCAGAGACCTTCCCGGAACACACAATCATGCCACAGAGTTGCCATGGGCAATCCGTGATCAAACCCGAAGCGGAAGTTGGACCGTCACCAATCCACCGACCAACGAGCCCCATCCCGTGTGTATCAATTGACTCAGATCAGTGCCAGTGCGTTCAGAAAAAAGGAAATTCCTTTTCCTGATTGGAACAAATTTGACCTTGAAAAAAGACTTTTAACCTTCGAAACTTCCCGCAGCGGTCATGACATCGATAATGCCGATACACAACATCGGTTTTTTGATCATTCTGAGTTGTCGCGGCTCTTCCGTCAAGAGTGTCGCCGATTGGTGGTGCCTTCAGTCGCATCAGGGACCGTGGAATTCTTTTGCCAGAATCCCGCGGAACACATCTGGTCTGCCCAGGCACTCCCGAATCGCGGTATGGCAGCGTGACGTTGTGTCTCATTCGACCCTAACAACTCAGTGTTATGTCTTTAGTGTTCAGAGTATCACTGCAGCGGGACAGGTGACTGTCACGAAACGGGTTCACGACCCTCTCTGCAGCATTCGGCCGCCATCACGGAAAATCGTCGGGGGCGAGAGAGAATCGATCGAAGAAGGAGCGAAGGAATGCGCAGGAGTGAGCGACATCGCTGGTGGGCCTTGTGTTTGTTTGGCGTATTGAACGGGCTGGGATTCGTGCTGTTTGCCGGCCCTGGTTCCGGGCCGGAGCAGGCTTCCGCTGCCATTCTTCCCGCCGCTGCCAATGAGTCACCGCAACCCCTGGAGACGGGGGATGTGGATTTGAAGGACAGCCGCGTCTACACGTTTGTCGGAAAGACGGGTCTGGGTCACAACCACGGTGTGGAAGGGCGTTTGAAAAGCGGGCGTGTTGTGCTGGGGGCTGCTGAAGAGGCGGGAGAACTGGTGTTTGACATGACCTCCTTCGACGCCGACACCGATGCTGCGCGACGTTATGTCGGCCTCGAAGGCAGTACCGACAAGTCGACACGACAGCAGGTGAACGCCAATATGAAGGGCGCTGACGTGCTGAATGTCCAGAAATTTCCTCTGGCGACCTTCCGCATCAATTCGGCTCGTCTGTTGCAGGATCGCGGTCGAAAAGGGTTGCCCGAATACCTGCTGGAGGGACGTTTCACGCTTCATGGTGTCACTCAGCCGCTGCGTTTGCAGGCCACGGCAGAAGAGAAAGACGGGCGGATTCATCTTCAGGGATCCTTCAGCATTCTGCAGACAAGTTACGGCATTCGCCCGTACTCCAAAGCCTTCGGTGCGGTGGGTGTCACGGATAAGCTGACGATTTACGGAGACCTCTGGCTTCAGGGTGCCACCGCCAGCGAGTGATCCGCAGACCACTTGTGTTGCTGAAGACTTCGCGATGGCAGCCCCTGCTGCCCTCTAACACAGACTGTCAATGGTCACCCGCAGCATGTTCGCCACTGGCCCCACAGCAACAAGGGCCACGGTGAACGCGGAGTATGACAGACCGTATTCGATCCCGATCCCGATCAGAGCAGATTGAGAAGACTCGATGATTTCATGTGCGACAGTCCGCAAGGACGTGATCCGGCAGCACTACAACATTTCCACGTTGTTTTATCGCCTGTTATGGGGCCGTCACATCCACCATGGATTGTGGACAGGCAACGAGTCACCGACAGTCGCCGCTCAGCAGCTGACTGAGCAGTTGGTGCGTGAGGCCGGGATCACCGCTGGGCAACGCGTGGTGGACATCGGCTGCGGGATGGGGGGCTCGTCGATCCATCTGGCGGGAAAGGTGGGCTGTCAGGTCACTGGCGTGACGATCAGTTCGTTCCAGAAACGCTGGGCCACCGTGGCAGCTCGTTTTGCCGGCGTCAGTGATCGGGCCGCGTTCCTGTGTCAGGATGCGGAGACCACGGAATTTCCAGCAGGCTCTGTGGATGTTGTCTGGAGCGTGGAATGCACGGAACATTTGTTTGACAAACCGGCATTTTTCCGACGGGTTTCCGAATGGTTGCGACCGGGCGGACGCGTGGCCATCTGCGCGTGGCTGGCAGGCGACGATCCGCTCAGTGCCGATGCGGAGAAGCTGGTTTACCAGGTGTGTGAAGGATTTTTCTGTCCGTCGCTGGGATCCGAGCGGGATTACACCGGCTGGATGACTGATGCTGGGTTGCGGATGACGGCCGTGCATGACTGGACCAGCCGTGTCTCAAGGACCTGGGAAATCTGCCGGGATCGCGTCAATCGGCTGGGCATTCGTCAGGTGGCCAGCTGGCTGGACCCGGAACAATTGATTTTTATCGATCGCTTTCAAACGCTACTGGATGCGTACAACACCGGGGCCATGAAGTACGGCTGTTTCATTGCGGAGAAGCAGCGATGAATCAACCGCCGGTCCATGCCGGGCAACCTGAGCAACCGCAGCCGATTCCCTTGTCCCCGGCTCGACTTTCGGGAGTTGTCTTTGGCATCGCCACGCAGGCCCTGTTCGCGGTAACGGTGGTGTACCTGTTTGCGTTTCTGCGATACGGCGTCATTGCGCCGGGCCCCGACTGGTGGTGGCAGGATGGCCTGCTGGCACTGCAGTTTGCCATACCTCACAGCATCCTGCTGCACCCGCGTTTTCGGACATTGTTTCGCAGCTGGTTTCCGGGTGAGATGCATGGCGCATTTTTTTGTGTGTATACCTGCCTGAGCCTGCTGGTGATGTTTCAATTCTGGAAAACAGGTCCAACAGTGCTGTGGGATCTGACGGGCTGGCACGAGACGTTGATGTTGTCTGGCTTTTATGGATCGTGGGCCGGACTGCTGTACAGCATCAGTTTGACAGGGCTGGGGTATCAGACTGGCTGGACACAATGGGTTCACTGGTACCATCGGCGGCCACTGCCGCGGCGTGATTTTCAGGAACGCAGTCTCTACCGAGTGCTCCGGCATCCGGTTTATCTCAGCTTTCTCGGGTTGATCTGGTTCACCCCCGTCATGACAGCAGACCACGCCGTTCTGACAGGAGTCTGGACAGCCTACATCTTCGGTGGCAGCATTCTGAAAGATCGCCGCTTGCTGTATTATCTTGGTGCTTCCTATGCTGCGTACATGACACGGGTCGCGGGTTACCCGGGAGTTTTCTTCGGACCACTGGGAAAAAGCCTTGCTGGTGCCTCGGAGGTCCACCCGGTTTCCGGGAAATCTAAAACGAAGTCTCGAGCTGCCTGACACACGGTGGAAACCCCCGAACAGAAACTCGCTTGTCCTGCGACTGGTCCTGGATGCCGGTGTCTGCGGTCCGTGTTTCCAACGCCGGGATCGGGCGGCAGCCGCAGACTGGACGTGATGGACGACAAGACGCGCCACGGCAGAAGTTCGGACTGAAACATGCATCAGACACGTTCGCGAATTCGACTTCTGCTGATTTATCTGCTGGTATCACTGCCCGTGATTATTTACGGTGCCATTCAGGCGCTGCAGGCCAGCAATAATTCCCCTATCGACTGGGTGGACGAGCGTTTTTCGGCCCGCAGAACCTATGACGAATTCGTCGAACTGTTCGGTCCCGGTGATGCAATCATTATCAGCTGGCCGGAATGTTACTGGACGGACGAGCGTCTGGATCAGCTGGTACATCGACTGCGGACAGATGCTGTTTTTCGCAGTGCGGACGGCGATTCCTATTTCCACTCAGTGAACTGCGGCCGGGAAATGCTGCTGCAGATGACCGGAGCCGCGCAGACCGGCTTGCCACCTTTTTCAGAGCGGGCCGCGAGCGCACCTTCGAATGAGGGCAGCGCAGCGAACGCCCCGGAGATACTTGCCGGAGCTGCCTCGCTGTCCATCAGCGAGCCCGTCGCGATTCAGCGCCTTCAGGGAACTCTGATTGGCAAAGACGGGCGACTGACCTGCGTGATCTGTACCCTGAACAGTGAAGGATTAGCAAAACGGGCGGAACTGGTGCCGCAGCTGAAGCAACTGGTGCTGGACCTTTTTGAGCTGGAAGACAGTGACCTGAGGCTGGCCGGTCCGGTGATTGATGGTTTAACGGTGGACGAAGCCAGCCATCGTTCACTCACACAGTTCGCCCTTCCATCATCGATTGTCATCTTCCTGATCTGCCTGTTTTCGCTCCGATCGCTGGTCGCGGCAACAGTTGTGTTTCTCACCTCTGCACTGTGCCAGGGTTTGCTGCTGGCGGTCATTTATTACAGTGGGGAACGTTTGAGTGCGTTGCTGATTATCCTGCCGCCGCTGGTACAGGTCCTGACAGTATCCGGTGGAATTCACCTGATGAATTACTATTTCAATGCGTTGCGAACGATGGAGCCGCGTGATGCAGCGATTGAGTGCTTTCGTCAGGGCTGGCTGCCCAGCATGTTGTCTCTGGGAACGACAGCCATCGGGACGGCATCGCTGATGATCAGCGGTCTGCAGCCCATTCGACTTTTTGGAATCTACGGGACGGTCGGCGTCCTGACCACAGCGGCAGCTGTGCTGACGGTCATTCCGTGTTCCATGATGATTCTGGGAAAGAAACCTCGCGAGCAGCAAACGAACGATGACTCCTCCCCCCATTCCACAGAAAGCACAGAAGCGGGCGGTGTGCCGGGGGTCTGGACATGGCTCGCGGCATTCCTGCTCAGATTCAACGGGCTCTCACTGCTGTTCCTGTTCGGAATTATGGCCCTCGCCGCGATTGGACTTCCATGGCTGAAGACTTCGGTTCGGATCGAAACGCTGTATGAAACAGACAGTCGGATCATGCGGGACTATGCCTGGCTTGAGGACCGCATCGGAGCGCTGGTACCGATTGACGTGCTGTTGGTCTTCGGGCCCGAGTGTCGGCTGAATGATCGTCAGCGCATGGATGTGCTCTGGAAGGCCAATCAGGCCCTGCAGCAGCAGGACAGCGTGCGGTCAACAATGTCGGCCATCACACTGTTCCCGGTACTTCCACGCATGCCGGGTGTGTCCGCGACGATCCGTGCGTCGCTGCTGAACAAGGCGGTTCGACAGGCCAAGCCGGCTCTCGAGCAGGCGGCCATGCTGCGAACTACTGACGCCGGAGAGATCTGGCGGCTGACAGCCCATGTCAGTGCGCTGGCCCCATTGGACTACGGAGACGTCCTCGACGATGTACGCAGCGTGATCGAAGAACAAGTGGCGTCACTGCCCGCGGAGGCACGTGAATCCATCAGCCTGACAACATCCGGAATCATGCCGCTGGTGCATCAGATTCAGGGACAACTGCTGTCCGACCTGTTCAACAGTTTGATGAGTGCACTGCTGGTAATCACACTGACCATGACGCTGGCTCAGGCGGGCTTTCTGAACGGCTTGCTGGCCATGTGCTCCAACATCTTTCCGATTGTCATCGCCTTCGGTCTGATGGGCTTACTGCAGCAACCCATGGATATCGGGTCAGTGATGACCGCCAGCATCGCCCTGGGAATTGCGGTCGACGATACGCTGCACTTCCTCACGTTCTTTCGCAGAGAATTAGCCCGCCCCGGTACCGATCGATTTTCAGCCGTGCTCGCCACGTATCTGGATTGCGGACCCGCCATGATTCAGACCTCGATCTCCTGCGGCATCGGTCTGCTGGTTTTCGCCTTTAGCGACTTCGTGCCGACCAGCCGTTTTGCAGTACTCATGGCATTTCTGCTGATGCTGGCCTTACTGGGGGATCTGCTGATGCTGCCGGCACTGTTATTGTCGCCAGCGGGGCGTTTGTTTGAGACGCCACAGGAAACGCCCCCGGAGGCTGGGATGGTGAAACGGTGTTAAGCCCGCAGAGAGTCGCGTTTCGCTCCGTCGAAACGAACGTCCAGCGTTTTCACTGCTGAACTCGACACTCAAATCCTTTCGCTTCATCAAGCTGAAAACGCCCCGGAACTCTCAGTTTGCCGCCGTTTCGCCATCCCACCCGGAGGCTGCGGAAGCCTGACAACTGAACAGTAGCGATGACGACAAGTCTGCGTGACGGTCGATCAGGGTCACCGATATTTTCAAAAACCCGTGTGTTTGCCGATTGCCAGCCTGCCACTCTTCGTGGAAAATGGAAGCAGTCCGCGGGTCAGCGTCAGGCAGAGACCTGATCGCCCGTGGGCAGTAGGCAGGATTTCGCAGGACGACTTCAGCGAGTGATTCATGGGCGGTCTGGGGGCCAGATTCACGCGGGCGAAAGCCAGATTATTCGGCACCGCGGCCAGGGAAATCCCTGTACCATTTCAGGTGCCCTGTCTGTGCGGCCATCGCGTTGCCGGCATTCGTCGCGTTCAGCATCAGGTCGCGACCTGTTCCAACTGCGGACAGTCGATCTTTATTCTGCCGGTGAACGTTTACCCCGCCACCCGCCGTGTGCACAGTGAAGTTCCGGATCCGGCACTGTCGGCCCGTACCAGGGCGGCACTGCGTGATCTTTCGGGGACAGCAGCCGAACCATCAATCACACCCGTACCACCCACGGCAGACACAGCCCCTTCAACCGCATCCACATCAACGGAAGCCCCACCGAAGGACCGCCCGTCGGCAGGACGCAGAAAATCCGGGAAAGGTGCCAACACCCCGGATCGTACTGATCCCCAATCCGGATCGGGCTCTTCACCAACTGCGAGTGAGCCTGTCGTGGAATCACGGCCACGAGTCGCGCCGATACCCCGAGTTCCACTGACTGTTCGGCTCAAGCGAACATTCTCGCCGTTTCGCCTGCTGGTGGTCGCCAGTCTCGTGCTGCTGTGCCTGACCACATGGTGGCTGATACAGCGTCAGCGTCAGGAAGTTGCCCGAAAAACATGGCGAAAGGAAATGGACAATGTGCAGCAGGCACTGACGGATCGCGATGAAGAAACTCTTGCAACCAGCCTGGAAAAGGCAGTGAACGCCGCTCACACGCTGAGCCGGACAGACACCGAAGCACGACTCGCAGAATCCCTGCTGGCTCAGTGCCGGGCTCTGAACCTGCTGACGGCCGCAGACCCACTGCTGGCACTCGCGGCATTCGGTCAGAAAAACGCCGATCGGGCAACGGACCTGACTCAATTAAACGCAGAGCTGCGGGGACTGTGCCTCGTCTTTGAATCCACCCTGATTCCGGAAACCGACAGTCCCTCACACTGGCTGCTGAATCTGCCATGGATCGTACAATCCCGCCAGGTAAAAGTGCTTGTGAAAAACCCACTCCTCGAAGTCCTGCATCGGCATGATGCGAACGAGCCTGTGCTGTTCATGGCGGTGATTGATTCCTGTCGATCATCCACCGATGGCAGCGGACTCACCATTGAACTGCAGAGCGACTCCGTCACCCTGCTGACATCGGAATTCCTCGCGGAACTCGCCGGATTCGATTCCCGGCAAATGCCGGAACTCACCGGACGCCTGCAGCGGCAGTTACGTCTGGTGACCACCGGAGATCCCGTGGCCGCTCCTGAAGAGCAACCACAGACCGTGGCCGGAGGTAGCCGATGACCAGCGCACTCTGTCGCCTTGCTTTGCTGGCAACCTGCCTGCTGATGACCTGCGGATCATCATGTCTCGCCCAGGTGCTGACGGTCCCGCAATTACTGGAACAACAACCCTCCTGGCAGAAATTCGCGGATGAAGGGCGAAAACTGCCGGTGGAAGGGCGTTATCAGAGTCGGGCAGCCGATTCGTTTCGAATGGAGCGGATTGATCTCATCTTTCGACACCCCTCAACCATTCGTCTGCCGGACCGGATCCAGAAGCGGCAGCGCATCGAAGTGGTTGGAAATCTCGCCAGAGAAGGCTCGCGTCTGATTTTCTCCGTCGTTCGTATGCAGGTGCGTGATACGGACGAAGAACAGTTGCGTAAACGAGCAGCCGAACCGGAATGGCAGTCCCCCGAAAAACAACTGGAACTCGCCGCAGAATTTGTCAGCAGAGCGGAATTCTACAACGATGACATCCTGCGTCAGGAAATCGCCGCACTCCGGACCAGTGCTATCACTGCCAGAAAAAAAATGATGCGGGGCGATGCCGCCGCACTGCGACAACTGCTGCATCAGGGCGAGCAATTGAGCGTGAATCCGGCATTGCTGCTGCAGATCCGTTACGAGCTGGCACTTGCCGATTCTGCGCAGAAGAATTTTGACGCCGAGTCACTGCTGGCGATCGTCCGCACACTCCCCGGATGGGATGCTCGCAGTACGTCCTGCCCGGACTCGCTGAAAACCGGATTTCTCCGGGATCCCGTGGCGATCTATGCTGCAACACCGGAATCAGATCGCAAACATCTGCATCGACTGCTCTACATCCGCGTGCGTCTGGCCACACTCCGCAGTGCTCTGAAACCGGATGGAAGCAATGGCATTGCCCTCTCTCGAATTGCACGCGAAGAATTACCCTCGGAAGTTGCCAGTGCTGCCGAATTGGAAGACAGCGAAATTCAATGGCACCTGACGCAGGTCAGTCGAATTGATCGCCAGGAACTGATCCGAATCAGTCAACTCATGGAAACACTGCAACGGCAACCCGAAGCGCGTCAGTTGCGGGAACGCTGGCTGTCAGAACAGCAAAAGCGATTTGGAACTGATTCGCTGGCTGGACAACTGCGAACGGCTGACGAATTTCTGTTTGTCGCTGAGCAATGGCAGGACCAGGCAGCCCGCGATCGTGGCGTGCAATTGCTGAAGCAGGCCTGGGAACTGGCAGCGACTGAATCTCCCACGGATGTGGCCTCCATCGGCGATCGCCTCAGAACACTGGGGTGGGAGAATTTTCGAGGCGGTTGGATGACGACCGATCAAATCACACAACTTCCGAAAGACGATGTGCAGCTTGCCATCCGCGAAGGCCGCGTCGTGCGCGGCATGACCGCGGAACAGGTCACGAAAACACTTGGCCGCCCACAGAGCATTTCTCGACTGGGCAACCGCCGCCTGCTGCGGGAATTCTGGAACTACGAAGACGCCGGCCTCGTGATTCGCCTGCAGCGCAACCTGCAGCGACCCGAAGACGCCATGACCGTCGACGACGTCGCCCGAACCCGTTAATGGTGGCGTCAGAAAAGGGGTCAGGACCCAATAGCCTAAAGGCCCGAAGGGTGCTCCGCACTATTAGGTCCTGACCCCTTTTCTGACACCCAGGAACCAATAGCCAAATGGCCCGGAGGGTGCTTCGCACTATTGGGTCCTGACCCCTTTTCTGACGCCGTTCGCGTATACACTGGACCTGAAACTGCTGTAAAACAGGAATAGAGCCGGACATGATTGACTACAACAGGTACAGCTGGTGGAGAACCACCTTTTCCATTCACGGGACGGCGTTGCCATTGTCGTTGAGCCGTGTGGTGATCTTTCTGCTGTATTCAATTCTGATCCAGGCGATTTATGAACTGGGTCTGGACACGGGCATGTTTTCCGACGCGCATTTTCTGGGCATTGACCCTGCGGGGCATGCGGTGCTTGGGTCGCTGATCGGATTCCTGATTGTGTTTCGCATCAATGCCTCAAACGCACGTTACTGGGAGGGCCGTTCTCACTGGGGGGCGTTGATCAATTCCAGCCGCAACCTGGTTCGATTTGCCAGCCAGTACACCTCGAACGCCGACGAGCTGGCGAATCTGGTGACGGGCTATGTGATTTGCCTGCGTAACCTGCTGCAGGGCAGTCGTGATCTGGAGGAGGCGAAACTTTACCTGCCGGAGAGTGCCAGTCGTCAGGCGGCTGCTTTTGGAAATCCGGCCACGGGATTGTCGCTGGCAATTTCTGAATGGATCCGTGGGAATTTCAGCAGGGGCGCATTGGATTCCACCATGGTCAGACATCTGGAGGACCTGGTCGGACGTCTGGTGGATGCTCAGGGCGGGTGTGAAAAGATCCAGAAGACACCGTTGCCATTTGTGTATGTTTCGATGGTGAAGCAGTTGATTCTGATTTACCTGACAACGCTGCCTGTGGTGCTGTGTGAGCGATGCGGTTGGTGGTCACCGGTGCTGATGGCCGCAATTTCTCTGGGCATGTTTGGCCTTGAGGAGGCCAGTGTTGAGATTGAAGATCCGTTTGGAACAGAAGACAACTGCCTGGATCTTCGTGCCTGCACAATGACGATTGCTCGCGACACCGCGCAGCTGGCCGCGGCGGGAGCCATACAAAACGGCAACGCCTGAGTTTCACAAGGCCGCATGCCACGCAGGCTGCAGGCGATTTGAAGTCAGGACTTTTCTGAGCGGAATTGTTTACTTGAGGATCAGAGACGCATGGACTCTCGTTTACTGAAGACGGAATCACAGCCAGGCATCACAGTCGTTACGTTACTGACTCCGGAAGTAGCGCCTGTGGATTCGCTTTCCGCCCTGTGGGAATCCATCATCCGGTTGATTCCTCCCGGCGGCGCGGTGCAGCTTGTCCTGGATTTCAGCAAAGTTCAATTCCTGTCCAGCGCGGCGCTGGGAGGATTGATGCGTGTGGCCCAGAAGGCTCGCGGAACAGGAAGCACACTGCGACTGTATGGCGTCACACCAACCGTGAACGACGTGCTGCGGCTGACCCGGATGGACCGGGTTGTCAGATTGTGCGGCAGTCGTGACGAGGCTCTGCGAGCTGACTGAAAGTCAGAGCACGATCGGCCGACACAGACAACCCGAGGAACCGGAAGATGAGTGGTTGCTGGGCCATAATGAACGGTTGGCCCGGAAGCGGCCGAAGTTCCCGCCGATGGCAACAATCATCCGGAAAATCGTTCGAACCAGTCCTGGGTCAGTTCAGCACTTCCATCACACTGCAGCCCTTGTCGAACCTTCATAAGTTGAACCTGCACGCGGCGCGGTGCGAGCAATTCAACGCCGGGCGCTGAATCTGCAGCAGAGTGCTGGCCCGGAGGAGCGGGCAGTGCCCTGACTTTCAGCCGCAGGTCAGCGAAAGACGGTTGTGTGAGCGCCGTTGCGGGGCGAATCAGCATGACGGTCACCCCACTATGCTCCACGGCCAGCTGCAGGCGACGAACGACTGAAGACGTGCAGCGATCCAGCCAGCCGATGGCGACGCGAACACCACGACAACGTGACGCCTGTTCGAGCGCCCAGAGCGATTCGCTGTGGAACTCATCGGTGGGAGACGAAGAGCGTTTGCTGGAACGCCCCTCGTATGTGCGCGGCTTCACCGAAGAAGCCCGTGTTCCGGAAGAAACACGCACCAGCAGAATTCGAGACAGTGGTACATTCAGAGCGGGAGCAATGGCCGGAAAAAAGTCACGACCTTCATCCACCACGGCCAGACAACCAGGCCGTTTCAACAAGGCAGACGCACAACGCAGTGCCAGCGATGTCGCGCTGTGACCGGGCGTTTCACTGATCCACTCCATCACACTGCCGACAGGAATTCCACCCCCGGGCAGTAAGCGATCCAGTGCCGAAAGTCCGGTCGGCTGAAATTCCTGCCGATCACCCGCAGACTGCGAAGAACGAATCTGCCGACGGAGCAATTCGATCGCCTGGGCCTTACCTGCGGACAGCGGAACAGACATAGGAAACACATCCGGAAGAACTGGTTCTGTGGACAGGCACACCCGAATCACACCGGGCATTCAACGCCAGCAACAGAGACAACAGAAGGACGGTTTCCCTACCAGCCACCAGAAAATCCTTCTGCTCCATCCGGTTCGGACGAAATGCGAAGGTGCAGGTGACGGGAAGCAATTCCCTTGAGTTCGGGAATTTCGTCCGATTCCCCGATCATCGGTTCACGGACTCCAAACAGGTTAAGCCAGCCTGCCGGGACTGTCAACATCAGCAGGATTGTTCGGACAAATGGCAGGGCCACAGCCTGAAAAGTCGGCCAAAACTCCCCGGAACACCCCCAAATCGGTCCTAAACTGCCAGTCCGGGCTTATTTTTCGTCGCGGCGTGGCAATCCACGGGACTCATCCATGACTCGCACGCCTTCTCCCGTTATACTCACTGGCTCACAACAGCCACTGATCCTCGGGCCTCCCGGAATGTCCCAGTTTGCTGTCGATTTTGTCTGTCTCCCATCGGGCAGTGGGCAGGCACTTGCAATTCGCCCCTGATTTCTGACTGAACTTCTGATCCATGTCTGACAAACGCAATCTGTTCAACAAAGTCTGGGATCTTCATACCGTGCGGACTCTTTCCGGCGGACAAACTCAGCTGTTTATTGGTCTGCATCTGATTCACGAAGTGACCAGTCCCCAGGCATTCGAAATCCTGCGAGATCGTCAGCTGAAAGTGGCCTTTCCCCAGCGCACAATCGCCACAGTCGACCACATTGTTCCCACAGCCAGTCAGTCACGTCCCTTCCTGGACGACCTCGCCGAACAAATGATGTCGGCCATCGAAAAGAACTGTGCCGACTTCGGTGTCACGCTGCTCAATCTGTCCGACGAACGTCAGGGGATCGTGCATGTCGTGGGCCCTGAACAGGGCTTGACCCAGCCCGGCATGACCATCGTCTGCGGTGACAGCCACACAAGCACTCATGGCGCCTTCGGAAGCATCGCCATCGGCATTGGCACCAGCAACGTCGCCGAAGTTCTCGCCACGCAGACCATGTTCCTGAACCGGCCACGCGTGCGCAAAATCGTCGTCAATGGACCACTGCCTCCGGGTGTCTACGCCAAGGACGTGATCCTCTACATCATCCAGCAACTGGGTGTTCAGGGGGGCGTGGGCTATGCCTACGAATTCTCCGGAACGACCTTCGATGCAATGTCCATGGAAGAGCGGATGACGGTCTGCAACATGAGTATCGAAGGCGGTGCTCGCTGCGGCTACATCAATCCGGATCAGAAAACTGTCGACTACCTCCGCGGACGACCGTTTGCCCCCAAGGCAGACGAATTTGAACGCGCGGCCACCTGGTGGCTCAGCCTCGCCTCAGCACCAGATGCCGAATTTGACGATGTCGTCGTGTTTGATGCCGCCGACATCGAACCCACAGTCACCTGGGGAATCACACCTGCCCAGTCCGTCGGTGTCAGTCAGCCACTGCCATTGCTGGCCGAAGTTCCGGCAGAAGAACAGCGGCTGATCCGCGAAGCACTCGAATTCATGGGACTCAGCGAAGGACAACCAATTCAGGGCACAAAAATCGACGTGGCCTTCATCGGTTCCTGCACCAACTCCCGGATTTCCGACCTCCGCGAAGCCGCAAAAGTCGTGCGTGGACACACCGTCGCACCGCACGTCAAAGCCATCGTGGTTCCCGGTTCACAACTGGTCCGTCGGCAGGCCATGGAAGAAGGGCTCCACCACATCTTCGAAGCCGCTGGTTTCGAATGGCGCGAAGCCGGTTGCTCCATGTGCCTCGCCATGAATCCCGACAAACTCAAAGGCCGGGAAGTCTGCGCATCCTCCAGTAACCGCAACTTCAAAGGCCGTCAGGGAAGCCCCACAGGACGGACGTTATTGATGAGCCCCGCAATGGTTGCAGCCGCCGCCATTCAGGGACAGGTCAGCGACATTCGCAGCTTTGCCCCGGCAACTCCTGTCTGACGTCCACTAATTGTCGCGTTTCGCTCCGTCGAAACGTACACTGACTGCTCTCACTCATCGTCTCGGCATATCGACGCGGCACATTGATTGAATCATCCAGCCCGTGGTTTACTCGGGCCGCTGCGACAAGCGCGCTGAAGCAGCGGAACCGACGCCAGCCTTCTGCCGGATTTCGTTCATTTGCTCCTGACGCAGTTCTGTTGCGGTTTTCAGGCGGCGGCGCAGATCGTCCACTTCCGCCTGCACAGCATTGCGATCCTCTTCCAGGTTCTTCAAGGCCGCCACAAGGCCGGAACGATACTCCGGGTGCTCGGCAATTTCCGGGCCGTCAGGATCACCGGTCAATTCGCGCTTCCGCACATTCAGACCTTCCACAGCCGCCGCGTTCAGACGCGTCTGGTCCTGAATATGGATGTCTGTGAGTCC
>CAIYBH010000019.1 GCA_903924405.1 uncultured Planctomycetaceae bacterium
AACGCGACTCTTCGCGGGCTGACCACAGTGTCGCCATCCCAGCCGCTGCGTGCCGTTGCTTCGAATCACATCACAATCACCGGAAGGCTGATCTGATTCCGCAATTTGGCAGCAGGTGACATGTTCGATCCGGACCGCCCGGGGCTCTGTTCCGGGCGGCCCGAAATCTCACTGTGCTCAGTGAATATCCAGCACCCTGGGGCCCAGCACCTCAAATTTTGGCTGGATTCCCAGTCCGGGACGCTGACTGGCTTCCATCATTCCGTCAACGCGCTGCGGTGCATTGTGGGCTGTGCTGACCGTGACGTAGCTGTTGAAGTCCGTGCTGGTGAAGCGGAATTCTTCAGGAGTGCTGTGGGCGAGATGCGCGATGGCTGCGGTGGTGATGTCGCCGCCCCAGCTGTCTTCCAATGTCATCGCGATGCCCATGCTGACGCAGAGGTCTCGTACCTGTTTCGTGCGTGTCAGTCCGCCCAGCTTGCTGATTTTGAGATTGACGACATCCATGGCCTTGTCCGACCGTCCGCGCAGCAGCATCTCCAGGCCGTCGACGTTTTCATCCAGTACGAAGGGATGATCGGTCATTCTGCGAACGGCCAGGCATTCGTCATAGGTCAGGCAGGGTTGTTCGATGTAGACATCCAGGTCTTTGACAGCTCGGACGACTCGGACGGCTTCGTGCTGAGTCCAGCCGGTGTTGGCATCGGCGACCAGGCGGTCGGTTGGGAGCAGCATGGCTCGGACGGCGTGAATCCGTGCGATGTCCGTATCGGGATCTCCGCCGACTTTCAGTTGAAACCGGGTGTAGCCCTGCGCGCGGTAAGCGGCGACTTTCTTTGCCATTTCCTCCGGGGCTTCCTGCGAAATGGCACGATACAGTCGCACGCTGTCGCCGAAACGCCCACCCATCAGGACGCAGACCGGAAGGCCACAGGCCTGGCCCAGAATGTCCCAGCAGGCGATGTCGATTCCAGACTTCACATAGGGATGTCCCTTCAGGGCGGCATCCATCCGGTGATTCAGCTGCATCAGAGCCCGGGGATCCCAGCCCAGCAGATGGGGTGCCAGTTCACGAACTCCGGCGCGGACACCATCCGCGTAGGCGGGAAGGTAAAACGGGCCGAGTGGACAGACTTCTCCGTAACCCGTAATTCCGCACTCGGTTTCGACTCCGATGATCGTGCTGTCAAATACCGTGACAGATTTGCCGCCGGACCATTTGTAAGAACCCTCGGTCAGCGGCAGTTCCACGCGATGGGCAAAAATTCGACGAATCTTCATGCAATTCTGTTTCTGAAAAAACTGGATATCGATTGGTCCGAGATGACTTAATGGGACGCGACACGGACTTCCAGCCACTGCAGGAAACGTTCGGGCACATCCACCTGACAGGCCTGCTGAAGTCCGCGCCAGCCGGGGACCGCGTTGACCTCGATCACCCGCGCTTGTCCCTCCGCATCATACATTAAATCCACGCCGGCAAACACGGTTCCTGTGACTCGAGCCGCTTCGATCGAAAGTTTGAATTCACTGGGGGTGGGTTCGTGCGGAAGTCCGGTGCCCCGGCAGGAGATATTCGCGCGGAAGTCCCCGTCCGCGGGAATGCGTTTCATGGAACCCAGCAGCTGCCCATCCAGCAGCAGCAACCGCAGATCATAACGCGGGCCATGCAGAAACTTCTGCAGGTACAAAACGGCGCCGATGCGTTCCAGCGTGCGAAAGACTCGCATCGCGATTTCCGCATCGGTCACGCGAACAATCCCGCGTCCCTCCGCGCCAAAGAGTGGTTTGACGACCACATCGCGTCCCAGTTGTTCCCACAGTTCGATTGCGGCATCAGCCGATTCACAGACTGCGGTGTCGGGAACCGGCAGTCCGGCGAGCGCCAGTTTCTGCGTGGTCAGGTACTTGTCCACCGCACATTCCAGCGCCCGGGGGGGATTGACCACGCAGACTCCTGCCGCTTCTGCTCCGGCCAGCAGATCCATGCGAGCCACGACCTGTTCCAGTGATCCGGGGGGCATAGTGCGGACAATCACCGCATCCAGCGACGCGAGGGGAATCCCTTCGCTTGAAAGCTGCACCTGCCCCGCTCGTACCTCGGCCACGATCGTCTGGAACGACAACACATGCACATCATGGCCCCGCGCCACAGCCGCTTCGTGCAGCAGACGCACATACAAACTGTCGGCCTGACCAAAGATACCAAGTCGCATTACGTGCTCCGGGGGCCATCGCGAACAGTGATCGCGAACAGTGATCGCGTGACGTCAGGTCCAGCGCTATTTTGTCAGAAACGTTCGACTGGAGACGACAAAGTGAATCATGTCGCCGCAGCGATACTCAGTGTCGCGCAGACGCCGACCTTCTTCCCGCAACGTTTCCAGTTCCTGAAAGGTCAGTGTCCGCCCCACAGCCCAGGTGGCCACGTGTTTCATGAAGCTGAACGCCACCTGATCGATGCGATCCTCCGCCAGATAGCGGCGCAGTGCCAGCATATCGGCCACTTCGGTTGTATCCGGCAGAGTACTCCGTCCGTCAGAACCGGGCGTAAAGCGTCCCCCGGCATCATACTGTTCAAACGGCAGTCCCCACGGATCGATGCCCTGATGACAGTTGGCACAACCCGGCTGATTACGATGCTGCTCAAGCTTCTGACGCAGTGTCAGTCCGGTGTCCTTTTCAGAAATCTGCGGGACGTTCGGCGGAGGATCGGCCGGTGGTTCCGCAATGATTTTTCGAGCCAGCCAGGCACCGCGTTTGACCGGATTCGGTTCGCGTCCATTGGACAGGCCAGACAGCACGGCGGCCTGAGTCAGCACGCCCCCTAGATGCGGATCGCCATGTTCGACGGGTACAAACTGCAATCCGGATTCGGTGCGGTCCGCGAAACCGTAAAATGCGGCCACCGGCTCATTCACCAGCAGAAAATCCGAACGCACCAGATTCTTTACCGGAAGGTTATGCTGAATCAGATGCTGCAGAAATCGGATCGGTTCCTGACGCAGATGCAGTCGCGCGTCGCGAGTCAGCCGTGGAAACCGGGAGGCGTCGATGGACACGACGTCGAATCGGTCCAGTCCCAGCCACTGCGCCCCGAACTCTTCGGTGAACCGAGCAAAACGCGGATCAGCAATCAGCCGGTCCACTTCGGACGGCAGCTGGGCCTGCAGCGTGTTGGCCGCGGCCTGGTTCAGCAAGGCGGCATCCGGCGGGGAATTCCAGAGGAAATAAGATAGCTTGGAAGCCAGTTCCCACGACGTCAGCGGTTCTTCCTGCGGCCCGGCACTCTGCTCAATCAGGAACAGAAAGCGGGGTGAGGTCAGCACCACCAGCAGAGCGTCCCGGACACTGTTCTGAAACGACTTGCCGGAGTCGAAAGACGCCTTCCAGACCGACTGCAAGTTGTTCACCTCGTCCGGTGTCGCTGGCTGTCGAAACGCCCGATCCGCGAACGTCTGCAGGACCTGACGGGCATAATTTCCGGCCAGCTGCTGTTCCGACGACTGCGAATCCACCGTGGCCTGCATGGCCGTTGGTCGGTCCGGTGAATCGATAAAAAACTGACGATGCGATGCCGGAGGCCACTGGTCGTAAAGCGGCCCCTCAAACTGGATGGATTCGATCAGCAGTCGCGGCAAGTCACGTCCATCGGTGTATTCACTGCGCACACCCAGTTCCCGAACACCGGCCAGATAGTTGACGTTGTTGTCCTCGACATCCGGGGCCGGAAAATCATTGATCGCCCCTTCGAAGACATAATTCTGCAGCTCCGTCGATTCCACGCGCTGCGGTTGTTCCACCGGAGCCAGCGTGCTGCCACAGTCCCGTCGTAGTCCCGCGTAGACGCCCAGGCTGACCCGACGCTGCTCAAACTGTTGAAACCGCCGGGCCACGGCTGAATTGTCATCCAGACGCGTCAGCAGCAGCTGTCGCAGAGTCCCCGGCTGGGACGACTGGACCTTCAACGGCACCGAGCCGGCCGGTAACCGCAGCAGAAGAAAGGGAAAGATCTGATCGCCGGGTTCCAGCGACAATCCACCGGTCGTCGATGGTCGCCCACCTTCCAGTTGTGCGGAAAAACTGCGTTGATCCAGCTCCAGGGTCAGGCGAACACCGGCGTCGGTCGGCTTCCGCACCACGTCAATCTGATAGATTCCTGCAGACTCAAGCTGGCAGTGGCCGGCAGTGGATTCGTTCTCGATCGCGATTGCCGTCGACTGTGCGCCAGCCACAATCTCAGACTCCGGCGTCAGCAGCAACCCATCCCGGTAATTGGCCGCTCGCACAGTGACGCGGAAGTTGCCGCGATCCGGGAGTTCTCGCAGGGAAATCTTGAAATTGGCCCGCGGTCCATACGTGTTGGATTCACCGAAGATTTCGGAACTGGGAATTGCGGGACGCAGCAGCAGTCCTTCGGGCACCGTCTGCCATGCATCGCCACGCGGGTAACCCGGAGTTCCCCGGACGCAGGCAAACACAGCGTGATACAGGCTGTTGAAGCTGCGCCACTGGCGAATGGTGTCATTGCCAACATAGCCTTCGATGAAATCAAATTGCCGCTGCATCTGCAGAGGTGTGTAAGCAAAAGGACGTTCCGGCGCCAGTTCGGTCACCGCGAAATCGGTATTCGGCAGCAGTTCGCTGTTCGCCCCCAGGATCAGTGCGTCAGGACACGGATCGGCGTTCAGATTGCGTCCGAAGTCCATACGAAAGGTCTGGATCACGGGAGGCTCTGATTCTTCCACCAGACATTCCGTGAGTGCCTTGTCGGCAATTTCGAAGAACGCTTCAATCTGCAGCGGCGAGAGCGTCATCAACTGCTCATTATTGCGGAAACCATCACGCGATACCGCGTCCGGGGCCAGCGTATCGGAGAGGTCTTCCTTCAGGCCCAGCAGGTCTTTGAGCGTATTCCGGTACTGTGCCACCGTAAGACGCCGGGCAGAGCCGTATTTTCCGGCGGTACGAGTCTTCGCGGCACGCAGTGCCAGATCAATCCAGTCGGCCAGCAGCTTGCGTTGCTCGGCCGTCATCTGAGCTTCGTCCGCGGGGGGCATCAGCTGATCGACGACCTGATGCCGGATATCCTTCAGCAACGCCAGATGACGATCCTCCGGAATGCCAGCGATCTGATCGACTCGCACCCCGGACGTGATTTTTTCTGCGTTGTGGCACCTGAGACAGAAGGTTTGCAGCAGGGGTTGAATATCGCGAGTGAACTGTTGCTGCTGAGCCAGATCAGCCGCGGTGGCTGCATCCGAGCGACCGTTGGTGGCCGGGTTATTGGCTGGATTGGTGACGTTGTCCGTGGTTTGCGCGGCGAGTTGGCCGGAGAGTGAGCCGGAGAGTAGCAGCACGCTGGTGAACGCAGATGCGGCAGCACCGGACATCAGGGACAGCAGCACGCGCGTGAGCGTAGTCGAAAATGCGGACCTGAATGGATTCACGAGCGGCGGACTCCGGTCAACGGACCTGCGAAGACATGGGGATCGATTCCGTGTGAGGTTACAGCAGGCAGCCGATTCTGACAAACCGAACTCCGGGGCAGTTTGCTGAAATGCCGGGAAGCCGTGTTGGCAGGCCGTCAGGGGAACGCAACCCGTGAGCGGGCGCGGTTTGTTCCACGCCGCCAACATCGCGGCGTTTCAGGCTGAATGCGAATGTGAACGGTGGCCGTTTTCCACCACGGATGGACATGGATTAACACGGATCGGCTTGCATTTCGATGACCACGGATTCTTGCGGGTGATTGTCGGTGTGAAATTGTGTTCATCTGTGGTTTCTCAGCGAGACGTGGCGCGTGGCGACAGCGCAGCGACTCGGTTGGGCCCCCTCCCCGACAGAACGCCAACTGGTGGCTTGCGAGGACGAAGTGTCGATTGAGTCTTATGACGGTCAACGTTTCCGGATTTTTTTTTTTGGGGGGGGGGTGGGGTATTTCTACGTCTGGTTTGATTCTGATTATCGCAATCTGTCGCATTCGGTCTCAGGGCTCGATTGATCCGCAGTTAGCTCATTTGTCATGTTTTACAGCAAAAAAACTTGACGTTAGCCGCGGGCACAGCGATAATCTGGTCATGACGAAGCAACAAAGAACGACTGAACCAGCTGTGCAGAACACAGCACGTGTCATCCGCTCGAGAATCGAAAACGGTGGTGAGCGAGTCTGGCGTTTTACGGATTTTGAAGGGCTGCCGGCGGCGGCGGTGGCGCAGACCCTTTCACGCCTGTCGCGGCAAGGGGTGATCCAGCGGCTGGGGAAAGGTCTGTACTACCGTTCCCGCCCGACGGCATTCGGGCCCAGCCAACCGAACCGGAGCCAGATACAGGCGTTGCCACTGCGGCGCAGAAAAGTCTTTCCATCGGGTATATCGGCAGCGAACCTGCTCGGTTTTACAACCCAGAACTCGGGCCGCGTGGAAGTGTCCACGGACGGGTCAAGTCTGCCCCGGCTGATCGTCGGTAAAGAAACCGTGATCCACACCAGGCGTCCTGAATCCTGGCACCAGCTATCGCAGGAGGATGCCGCCTTCCTTGATTTCCTTCGCAATCGAGGAGCGGCGAGCGAACTGTCCCCCGGCGATACCGTATCAAAGCTGATCGCCCTCGCTCGCATGAAAGGTCGGATCGATCGACTGCTCAAGGTGGCCGAATCGGAACCGCCTCGCGTCCGTGCCATGCTCGGTGCCATTGCTGAGCAGCTCGGCAAACCGGCAGGCAGGCTAAACCAACTGCGGAACGGGATCAATCCGCTGTCGCGGTTCGATTTTGGTATCCTCGCCGCACTGGCTTACGCAAAAACGTGGCAGGCAAAGGAAGGCTGTTAAGCATGAAACTCTTTGAACACCCGGATTTCGAACAGGCTGTCATCCGCGCCTAGGAGCATTTCCGTGCGCGGGGCATTCCCATCGTGGAGCGATGTGTTGGGGCGGCTGAATTCCTTGCGTGACCGGCTATGACACCGTTCATCAGGAATACGACATGGTCCATCAGTGACATCATTTATCAGGAGTGACGCGTCTCGACTCTCAGCCGAGCCCACACTTGCCACCGACTGGGCGTGACGCCTTCTCCATGACCACTTGATCGTGCCGTCAGAACTTTGCCGCGTGAAGAAGTACAGGCACTTAAGTCTTTGGCCGCCCTCCCCGCAGCATCGATGTGAGCCATATCCGGAAAATGCGTGCGTTGGATGTGCGAGGAACGAGGAACGAGGAACGAGGAACGAGGGCAGGCCGGTGGCCTGTTGCGTAGGGGCGAGGTGTGTGCGGAGCAGTCGCTGAACGCGGTACGATTGTCGCGATTTGGTGGGGCGGCTCGGGTGGAACCTCGCTCGCCCCGAGATGAACTGGCATAGTCTGAATGTGATGGTGAATGGTCGTATTTTTCCACCACGGATGGACACGGATCGGCACGGATCGGGTTGCGTGGAGAGGTGGGGGTGTTTGAGGCTTGATGCGGCCCCGGTCGGTTTGCATTTTTGTCCTCGGTGGGGGCGCCGCTGGCTGGCGAAGCGAGATTAACTTGGAGGATCAGGGTGGTTTTTGTTTGATGAGAGCAAGGCGCCTCTCCAAATGGCGAGCGGTGCGGTGTCAGCCCACCGAGACGAACATCTTTGAAGTGAAGATCAGAGAACATCGACGACTCGAAGTGCTCACACTGTCGGCTCGCCGGTGTTTTGAAGAACGCTGCAAGCACGTTTCGGCGGAGCGAAACGCGACTCTTCCAGGGATTAACACCGTTTCGCCATCCGGGGGCGCGGTTTTTTTCAGGCCGCCAACATGCTTGCGGCTCAGATGGAACTTCGCCCTCCCCGAGATGCAAACATCGTGGCGGCTCAGTTGGTACCTCGCGTTGTCGGGAACTTCGACTTCCCGAGAATGGATCAAAAATCTGCGGCCGCGGTGATTTCTTGTGGACGGGATGTTTCCAACGAATTCCGTGGATGTGCTTCGAATTCGCGGAAGTGGGAACCTGGTTTTTTGATTTTTGGTGTAAAATCGTACACATTGTGAAGAACAGGCGAATTATCAGGAATTCTGTGTTCAATTGGGACCACGGATGTGTCGCAACTCTGGTTTCCATGCGGTTTTGTCGCAGATTTCCGGGGAATTCCGCAGGAAATGAGTCAGAATATCTCAGCGTTGGAACCAGCTTTTGTCGCTCGGGGATTGGCCATGTCTCAGTGGTACTATCAGTTGTTTGGTGAAGAGTTCGGGCCCGTTTCCGGGGACGGACTGCGAACCCTGATTGAGGACGGCACGTTGTCAGCGACAGATTCGGTGCGACGCGCTGAGTCTGCAGAGTGGATCCCGGCCGGAACGGCAGGCAGCCAGCTGGACGATGAGTCAGAAGTCGCCAGTGACCTGTCCGACCTGTCCTTCGAATTTGAAGAGTCCGGTCCATCCACGCGGAAAAATGCCTATGGCCGGCCATCGTCCGAAATGTCTGTTAGTGCTGTGGCAGCTGGGGTACCAGTTGTCAACGAAGAAGAGCTGGAAGAACTGCTGTATTACTTTCAGATTGTCGGACAGACGCTGGGCCCCGTCTCGCTGGATGTGTTGATTCGCAAGGCGGAATCGGGCGAACTGAGCGAGCAGGATCTGGTGCGTAGTGAAGAGGATGACGCGTGGCAGCCCGCATCTGACATCCATGAGTTGTCGGTGGCGTTTCTGTTGCGTGCGATGCCGGAGGATTCGGTCACGGACTCACCGGCCAGGTCCTCGCGCGGCGATAAGCCAGCAACCGGGGGATCAGAGAATCCGGCTGTGAGTGCTGCGCGGCTGGCGGAAGCTAAACGCAAGGCCGACGCGGCCGGGGCAAAGCCGGCTCGACCGAAGAAGAAAAAGAAACCGGCAACCGCGGTGAAGAAAGCTGCGGAGGATGCGCTCGTCAACGACATCATGAGCGAAGTCTTTTCGGCAGAAGAGGCTGCGCCGGCCCCCAGACGGCCATCGCTGTCGGGAAGTATGGGCGCGACGACGGCCGCGGCAGGTCCAGCGGCAGCGGCTGCTCCGGTTCGTCAGGAGGCTCCTGTGGCACCTCCGGCATATTCTTCGAGCAGTGCAGCCCCCGCGGCCGTGTCGAAGCCTTACACACCGCCACCTCGCCCGAAGGCAAAAAAGTCCTCGGGGGGCGGCTTTCAGTTGGAATTCGGCACGCCGGCCAAAGTCGTGCTGGGGATTGTCGTCGCAGTGGCCTTGTGGTTCGTTTCGGGACCAGTGTTAAAGGTCTTCAAACCGGAAACAGATCGCTATGTGAAGCGCATGGAGCTGGCTGTCCAGACCCTCGATGCACTCAATCCGAAGACTCAGGCCGTGAGCTACAAGGGGCAGTTGCAGAGCATTGGCCGGGAGTTTGGCGCGTACGCGAAGGTGATGGAAGACGCGGGCTCGTCGAGTGAGTCGGCAAAGAACTGCCTCGGTGCGCTGAACAAACTGGTGGAACTGTCAAAGATGGACATGAAGGAACTGGATAAGCACAAACAGTTGATCGAAGACGCACGGGGATTTCTGAAAGCTTACCGCGATTGATGGGACGGATGGGACCGATGGGATTAGGGGGAGCTGGGGGCGCGGGGGGACCAGGGAGCGGGGGGAGCGGGGACGGTTGGTTCAGGGTTTGGCGGCGGCGATGGTGATGCGGACTGAGCGGTCCGTTGTCAGCGTCTGGCCATTCAGCGCCATCTGCAGACGCAGGTTGACCAGATGTTCCCCGACGGTTGCGGTTGGTTGTGCGGTCAGCTCATAACGCACCTCCTGCTGATTTTCGGGGATCGTCGCATTCGGGATCGTCAGTCCGGCTACGCCCTGCGGCAACTGCGCCGTCACGGTCACCGGTGCCGTAAACCCGTAGTGGCGAACCAACCGAATGGCTACCTCCGCTTTGCTGCCCTGATTGACCGTGATGGTTTCAGGAATGGATTCCACGGTGATAGGCAGGTCCACCAGTTTCAGTGTCAGGGTATTCGAGGGCAGGTCGACGTTGACGGCTCGGGCGTTGGCTTCTGTCGTCTTCTGTGCCAGAAACTGGTCGGAACGCGTTTTCTCCTGCTGAGCCCGCTGTTGAAACTGCTGAGCCGTCGTGAGCGCTGCCTGGGCTTTCGTCCGTGCTTCATCCGCGGCCGTTTTGGCCAGCGTGGCGGCTTCCAGTGTCTTCACAGCCTCCTCCGCAATCCGCTGTGCGTCCGCCGCGGCCTTCTCGGCCTCGGTCTGTGCCACAGCGGCCGCTGCGGCCTGCTGTTTCAGAGTTTCGTCAGCAGGGTTGGCTGCTGACTGGTCGGCCTTCTGGCGTGCCGCCGTCTGGGCTTGTTGCAGCGCCGTGTTGGCGGCTGTCAGTTTCTGGTCCGCCTGTTGACGTGCGGTGGTGGCTTGAGTCACTGCGGTGGCGGCCTGGGTCTGTTCGGTCTGCCGCTTCTGCTGCTCAGCCGTCAGCGTCTGCACGGCGGCCTGAGCCTCTGTCAGGATCTTCGCCACTCGTTCCTGGCGCGTCTTTGCGCGATCCACCAGTTCCGGATGACGGCGGTACTGCATTCCCTGATTAAACCCGGCCATATAAAACGTGTAAGTGCCGGGAACAGAAGTCGCTGTGAATCGCAATTCGAATTCACCTTTTTCGGCATTCCCGAGGTTGACCTGTGGAATCGTCGTGTTCGGTGGAAGGTCCACCGGAAACCCGAGGGCATTACCGGCAGTACCTTCGCTGCGACGCAGTTGCCACGGAATTTTGATGCTGCCGCCCCGTGACGTTTCCAGTACCGAACCATCGCCGATGGACAGTGTTTGCGGGGCAGTTTCAGAGTCCGAGACGGCGACGCGAATCCCGGACACCAATCGCGAGCGGACCGCAGGCACGTTGGCCGTCGGCTGATTCTGCTGTGTCGGAATGACAGCTGCTCCGTACCGTGCCTCACGTGTCACTTCACTGCCCGCAATCGTACTGCGTGCCAGAATTTTCAAGTCCGCCGCCCCCCGCGCAGATTCGCCAGCCGTCAGCACAAGAGTTCCAAAGGAATTGCCCGGACCGATCACCGCCTCTTCGGCTGTCACGCCTTCAGGTAGCCCTTCCACTCGCACTCGAATATCACCGTCGAATCCGTCCTGCCGCCAAACCACAAGATGGATCACATCCCTGCCGCCCCGACGCAGCAGAAAGCCCCCGTTGGAATGGTGAGGTACGGCGACAACCCGGAAGTCCGGTCGCGGCGTGCGAATGGCGAGGCGATACAGCAAACCTGCCTGAGTCCGCCCGGCACTGCCGCCATCCCGTACCAGTAACCGATAGACGCCGTCAGCAGGAACCCGGAACAACACGGTGGGGTCCCCGGATCGCTCGTCAAATTCAAAACGCCCGGTCCGATTGTTGCCGACATTGACGGCTGGCAGATCTTCCATAAACAGGACATCCGTGACTTTCTCTGTCCCATCCTGCTCCAGCACGACCTGCTGAATCAGCAGCGACGGATCTGTTCGCAGGCCCAGTCGCTGGGAGATCACATCAATCGCCCACAACTCATCCTTCTTCGCTTCGAAACTATACCAGTCGGCATCCCGCTGCGGATAGAATTGTCCCATCACCTCACACGGCACGGTCAGTTTCTGCGCTTCAGCCGCCGTGTCGTTGGCTGATTCCAGAACCGGGGGTGCCGTGGCGGCCGTGATCATCACGGTGCCTGTGCCCGGCAGACTGCCCGGAATCTGATACTCGATGCCATCCAGCCCGGCCTGATGCGCTTCCATGGGAGCACTGGCCAGCGAGGGGCCGCTGAGATCTTCAGGCAGCGTGACCGTGATCGGTAATTGCTGCAGCGGTTCCCCGTCGGCGGTCAATATTGACGGCTGGCCACCGGGCAGATTACGTCCGTAAATCATGTACTGCGCGGTGCTTCCCGGAACTCCTGCCGGAGGAAACACAAAGTCCGCCCGCGGTGCCGAAGCAATCAGCAACCGATAGGTGTACTCTTCACCCTGAGCGAAGATGGCGTCATGAACTTTGATAAACAGCCAGCCGTCGGATCCCGGTGTCACCAGCGCCATGGATTCGCCTGCGGGCCCCAGCCGCGACTCGCCAACCACAACGCCATCTTCCCGATACACAGTGATGATTGGATCCATGCGGGAATCGATCTGCCGACATAATGCCGTCAGCAACAGACTCTGTCCCGCCTTGCCCTGCAGGCGATACCAGTCCACGTCAGGGCCGCCCAGCGACTGCCCATTGATCATCACCGGAACGGTCACTTCCTGAGCCGCATTGTGCAGAACCCCATCGACCTCCATCCATGCCGGCACGTCATTTCCACCGTTCGGCTCCAGTTCGATGAATTCCGGTGTGGTGCCGACGGTGAACAGTCGACGGTTGGAAATGCCATACTTTCCCCGGCAGCGAATTTCGTAGGTCCCGGACGGCACATCCGCAGCGACGGTCACCGTGAACACTCGCTCCACCGGCTGGGGACCCTCGTCAAACGGAGTCGGCTCGGCCAGCTTGCGAGTGCCCGTGATGCCGGGATGATTAAACTGCAGCTGGTCGACATCATCCAGATCCTCACCACTGAGCGTCAGATCCACAGACGTCCCGGCCGTGGCGCCGCCGGGAAAAATCCCGCCCAATCGCGTGGCCGGCAACTGCCCCATGGCACACGCTGGCACAGCAAAAATCGCACACAGCCCGAGCAACAGCCGCGCACAGGAAAAGCGTCCGAACACTGTCAGCTGCCGCCCCCGATCCGGCAAGGTTGCCGGCGAACTACCAATAGCCACTGCCAACCTGCAAGCTCCACGGACAACACGGGGCGGAATCATCATCGCTGATCCTTCACACGGGGCGAAAGAACTCTGTGGGAGGAAACACGGAACGCGGTCTGCGGATTTTCTGCTTTTTCTCGCCCGTTTGCAATCAGCACGCCCGAATTCGAACACGACAGATCGCCGCGGACTCTGCCGGGGAGCCGTCGCGCGTCAGGCCTGAATTCGCCGCAATCGATATTCACAATGGCCGGCGTTTTCGGTCAAATCGCTTCCTGCTAAACTTCCACAGGATGCTTGGGAATTCCCCTCGGGAATGGAAGATTTGTCAACGGTCTCCGTGGTCGGATCCAGCTTTCAAAAGTAGTGTCGGACATGGCACATGTTTGTTGTTTAATGTTCACGACGGATTGCGAAATCAGCGTGTGGAGTCTTTGAATGATGCGGAATAGAAGCTTGAGACGCTGTGGATTTACGCTGATTGAACTGCTCGTGGTGATTGCCATCATCGCGATCCTTGTGGCGTTACTGTTACCCGCTGTTCAGCAGGCCCGCGAAGCTGCCAGGCGAACGCAGTGCAAAAACCAGTTGCGACAGCTGGCTCTTGCAATTCATAACTACGAAGGCACGCATGGCACCTTTCCACCGGGACAAGTCCGCATGCCGTCCACGCTTCAGCCACGCGTCCGCGGATGGTCCATGTTCGTGCAGCTGCTGCCCGCTCTGGAACAGACCAGTCTGTACAACCAGTGGAACTTCACGGATCCGATGATCAACGAAACCAATGGCAATACGGCAACTGTGCTGCCCATGTTTCTGTGTCCGTCGGCCACCATTAAAACCAATCCGTGGACACGTCCGAACGGCTCGCGTTACGCCCTTGGCAGCTACGTCGGCAATGGCGGAACGCAGTCGCACCCGCCCACGGCCATTTCCGGGGACGGAATTTTTGCGGGAACCGGTCCGGCTCTGGTCTCTCCGGCCTCCGTGCAGCACGGCGTGGTTCGTCTGCGGGATGTCACGGATGGAACCAGTAACACGCTGCTGCTGGGGGAACGCAGTCCCGTCGACCTGAACTTCGACAGTTTCCTCGCGGCGGGATACGCCTCAGCGCCCATCGGCAGCTACGGCTTCTGGGCTGCCACCAACGGACAGCATGGGCTGACCGACCTGACACTCAGCAGTTTGGCCCCGATCAATTATCGGATGCCGTTCGATTTCGCTGGTCGCCCCGGCAGCATCAGCAGTGCTGCCTCCTTCGACACGGCCGTGGAAACTCTGCGACGACTGAACAGTTTTGGAAGTCAGCATACAGGGGGGGCCCAGTTTGCACTGGTCGATGGCAGTGTGCGGTTTCTCAGCAACAGTCTGGACATGACTATTTTTCGAGGACTCTCGACACGCGGTGGCGGTGAAATCACGGGTGATTTCTGATCGCCCAGCCATTTCTGACCGCTCAGCGATGTCGGGTTCGCGGAGTGGCGAAACAATCGCAACATGGAAAATCAGGTGCGTGTTTCGCGAGGTTGCGCAGAGGTGTTTGTTTGCTGAAAGCCAGGTGTAAGATCCGGACAGTACGTTTCGTCGGAGCGAACGCGACTCTTCGGAAGCTCACCTTTTCGTCGGCAGAAAATTTTGGGCAGCTCAATAGAGCTCTTTCGGGGCAGCATGTGGAAAAGCGGCAGAGGATGCAGTCTGACACGAATCGAGACGCTCGGAAGCGTCGCTCTGCCAGTGGCACCGGCGGGCTTACGGCACAGCTTCACACGTGCTTTGCACCGGTGGCTCTGTTCTTTGCCTTGATGCTGTGTCTTGTGGGCTGCGAACCGGCGTCGCCCACCACACAGGAAATCGCTCCCGGAACACCATGGCCTGAAATCACTCAGCAGGCTACCGGCACCCAGGTGCGGATGGCCATGTGGGACGGTGATCCGCTGATCAACGCCTATATGCGGGATTTTGTGGCACCTCGACTGCACGACGCGGGGGTGAAGCTGGAATTCGTGGGGCTGCGCGGTCCTCAGCTGGTGCAGCGGCTGCAGGCGGATCAGCAGGCCGGTCGCAGCCGTGGCGATCTGGACCTCGTCTGGATCAACGGAGAAACCTTTTATCAGCTTCGTCGCGTCGACGCGCTATTAGGTCCCATTACGGAGTTAATTCCTAACACCCAGTTATTGAATTTACGCGATCCATTTATCTTCCGTGACTTTCAACAACCCATTGAGGGTTACGAATGTCCATGGGGAAGTGTGCAGATGACCCTGATCTACGATTCCGGTACGGTGCCTCGACCGCCCGAAACCGTGGAAGAGCTCACGGACTGGATTCGCAGCCACCCCGGCCGCTTCACACTGGACAACAGTTTCACCGGAATGTCGTTTCTGAAGAGTCTGCTGATTCACTTTGCCGGTGGCGGGACCGCGCTCGACGGACCGTTTGACGAAGCCCGATACCAGCAGGCGGCGACGCAGCTCTGGGCATGGCTCCGCAGCATCCAGCCATTTCTCTGGCGCGAAGGCCGGACGTTTCCGGAGGATGTGGCACAGTTGCACCAGTTGCTGAACAGTGGCGAAGTGGACTTCAGTATGAGCCTGAATGACGGTGAAGTGGACAACAAGGTGCTGCAGGGAATCCTTCCGAAATCCTGCCGTGGCTATGTTCCTCGCTTCGGCAGTATTCGCAATTCGCACTACCTCGGCATTCCACGCAATGCCCCCAATCCCGCCGGTGCGCTGGTGGTGATCAATTTCCTGATTTCCCCGGAGGCTCAGCTGGAGAAGTCCAAACCAGCGGTCTGGGGAGACGGGACCGTGCTGGCCACCGAGCAGCTTCCCGGCGACTGGCCGCAGCGTTTTTCTACGATCGAAGGTCGTGAACGTGTTCCTGATCGCGACGAATTGCAGCAACGGGCACTGGCTGAACCTGTGCCGGAAATCATGATTCGCCTGCATGAAGATTTTCGACGAGAGCTGATCGAGCGTGACCACTGAACAGCCACTGCAGCGCTGCCCAAAGGAACTGGCGATCGGCTCTGTGCTGATGGTCCTGTTGCTCATACTGCCCGTGGGCTGGGTCTTTGGTTACAGCCTCGCGTGCAGTCTGGGCTGGGGCGACATCCTGCAGCGCGGAATGACGCACGGGTACTGGGTTGAGGGTTTGTCGGGGCCGCAGGTGTGGCAGAGTCTGGGCTACAGCCTGCTCCTCGCCGGCGTGGTCACAGGGTGCAGCGCCACTGTCGCTTTGCTGCTGGTGTGTGGCTGGCCGGCGCTACGCAATCAGCCCGGATTGCTGTTGCTGCTGCTGATTCCACTCAGTACGCCTCCAGGTGTTCTCGGATTTCTGATACTGCAGATTCTCGGGCGTGGCGGAGTGCTCTCACGTTTGGGGTACTGGCTGGGCCTGGTGCAGGGGCCTCGCGACTTCCCGGTGCTCGTGAATGATCGCTGGTCTGTGGGATTGTCGCTGGGGCTGTTCTGTTCCACTTGCCCCCTGCTGATTTTGTTTTACGTGCGATCATGGCGGGCTGCCCGGCTGGACCGTTGTCTGCAGCTGGCCCGGCAACTGGGTGCCACTCGCTGGCAGGCCATGCGCACGATCGTCATGCCCCTGCTGGTTCGCCGCAGCCCATCACTGCTGCTGCTGTGTCTGCTCTGGAACCTCGCAGCATGGGAAGTGCCCCTGCTGCTGGGCGTGCAGTCGCCGCGGATGCTGTCGGTGCTGATTCAGCAGAGCTCCGGCCAGTACTCGCCAGAGATGCGGCCACTGGCCTTTGTTTACGCCACAGTGTACCTGGGACTGGTGACATTCCTCGCGGCCGGCTTTGCCTTCAGGAGGTTTCGCCGTGGATAATCGCTCGGAACCCCGATCTACTGCTCCGCAACGGCGAAATTTCACTCACCGCCAGACACGACACTGGCCACAGATTGTCGTGCCTGCTGTTTGCCTGCTGCTTCCGTGGGCCGTGCTGCTGGTCCTGTCACTGGGAGTCGGCTGGCAGTATCCGTCCATGTTCCCGGAGACAATCAATCTGTTGCCGTGGCGCATGCTGCTGACGCAGCGTCAACTGCTGCTCAGCAGCCTGATGACCAGCCTCGTGATCAGTCTGACGGTGGCTGTGCTGGCAACGCTGGCGGGCCTGCTGATCAGTCGCATTCTCAGACAGGTGCAATCAGCGATTCCTGCATTTCTCGTGTTTCTGCCGTGGGTGATGTCACCGGTCGTGGCCGCTGTCTGCCTTTACGACCTGTTCATTCGCCTTGGGCTGGCGGGCACCCTGATCGGTGTTCTTCTGGCACAGACCCTGTTTGCCACGTCCTTCGCTGCCATTTTTTTTATGGATCTGTGGACGCACCGCACGGACCGTGAGGAATCTCTGATTCGCGCGCTGGGCGGTGGGACGTGGCGGGTCTGGCAACACGTGGTGCTGCCACACTGCCGTCCGCTGCTGCCGGTGTGTCTGGTGCAGACGGGGCTGTTCTCGTGGCTGGATTACGGTCTGGTTTCGATGATCGGCGGGGGACACGTCTCCACGCTGACTCTGCGACTGTTCGCCCTGATTCGGGAAGCCAGTATTCATCAGGCTGCACTGGCATCGTTGCTGCTGACCCTGCCAACCCTGCTGGCTGTTGTGTTTCTGTTTCTGCGGGATCGCCTGACAGCGTTTCCACTTGTGGATTCCCCGACCGAACCGACATTCGCGAAGGAGCTGCCGTGAAGCCTGAAGGTTCCCCGAATGTCGCGCCGGCGAAATCCAGTGAGCAGGCAGTTTCTGAACAACTCCGTGTGCAAGGACTCACCGTCCAATTCGGAACGGCCACGATTCTGCGCAACGTGGAGCTGGTGGTTCGAGCTGGTGAGACACTTGTTGTCTGCGGCCCTTCGGGCTGTGGCAAGTCCACGCTGCTGAAAGCTGTTGGGGGCATGCTCACGCCCTCGTCCGGCCGCGTGGAATTGTCGAGCGGTTCCGCGGAAGCGAGTTCGAACAGCGCGGATTCCGGGATCAACACGGCCCTGTACCTCGATCAGGAGCCGCTGTTATTTGAACACCTGACCGTCCTGGAAAACGTGGCCTTTGCCCTGCGTATGAAACGTGTGCCCGAAGCAGCCCTGACAACTCGCGTCGAGTCTGTGCTTGAGGCCACCGGATTGAAGGATCAGGGCAGGAAGTTGCCGCATCAGCTGTCTGGTGGTCAGAAGCAGCGTGTGGCCTTCGCCCGGGCTGTGGTCGCCAGACCACGGCTGCTGCTGCTGGATGAACCGTTCAGTGCCCTGGATGCACAGACCCGACAGCAACTGCAGACGTTTTACTGCCAACTCCGCAGCATTTCGCCGCTGACGGCCATCTTTGTGACTCATGACGTTCGCGAGGCACTGACTGTTGGTACCCACTTTGCCCGAATGAACGAGGGATTCCTGCAGATCTACGCATCGCGTCAGGAATTTATCACCGATCCGGCAATCGGCGTGCAGCAGGAAGTGCAGTTCTGGAAGGATGCAGTTGCCGGAATGTAATGGCCCTGTGTCATGCAACTCGACTGGCCCGGTAACCCGCGGCATGGGAATCGCCATACGGCACCCCCCTGACATCGCACGTCCCCGATCACTCCGCCCTGCCTGGTACCGGGGAAGACGATTCCCCCGGTGTTTCCTGCGAAGCATGCAGTTGCTGAAATCTCTGTAGAAACGTGGTTGGCTCCCACGCTGCGGCTGGAGGCAGGGTCAGGGCGGGATCGACCAGCAGTACCGAACGACTCTGTGAAGCACCGGGGATCTGCATATGAGCGGCCTGGCCCCGCTGCAGTCGCAGATACAGGTCGGGAAAGCGTTTTTCGGCCTGCAGCAGTAGTTCTGCCCCGAGGGATGTGCCCGACACCGAGTCCGCTTGACGGTCAGCCTGCTCGAGAATCAGCGAGGCCCAGACCAGGCTGCGTGCTGTGTCATAATCGATCACAGTCTCAGCAGCAGTCTGCAGCAAACGTTCCCGAAGACGCAACAACTCGACAGTCACACTTTCATCAGCCTCCAGTTGCGTCGCAGCAGCGGCGGCTTCCTCGGCCAGCGTCCTCGCGGCAGCGATCAGCGCAGGGCGATCGCCGAACGGCACGTCCAGAGTCGCGCGGCGCAACAATGACTCACGATCTGTCGATCGTCGCGTCGGATCCAGTGTGCTGAAGGCCACGGTCGCGAGAACGTGGGGGAAGGAATGCAGACGCGGCCTGCCCGGTCTCCCGGGTTCCTGCGATGTGGAACGCCAACTGTTATGCCGGAGGTCGTGGTGACAGGCGTAGCATTCGAAGCGTGCCAGTTCCGGCCATGCACCGGTCTCACGTTCCGATCCGGGGACCGCAGACTTTTCGTTCCCCTCAGGGAAACCTTCGGCGAGATCCGCGGTCAGTGTCAGGGACTCGCTGAACGTGATCAACGCCGAAATGAGCACGTTTCTGGTGGTTCGAATGGTTTCCGAGGGAATCTTTCGACCACTTCGCGAAGAGTAATCCAGCTGCAGCGCCGGATCTTTCTCGGTGATCTCTCGCCAGTGCTTTGGCATCTGGTTCTGAAAGGTCTCCAGTTCGAAAGGCGGCAGTGGAGGATGGCCAGCTGCATACATCTCATGCGTCAGCACACGCCCCATGGCTGCGTTGCCGGAATGACAGGAAAGGCAGAGGCGAGTGCGGGGAATCACCGAGTGCACATCCGCATAGCCATATTCGAACTTCTCCTGCGGATTTCGATATCGCCATTGCTCATCGGTAAAGTGCTGAGTGCCCCAGCCAGGGTCACCGACGGTCGACGTGTTTGGGGGCAGCACAGTGCTGCGACGTCCCGCGGCTCCATGACACCCCTCACAACTCACCCCCGATGTCATTCGCACGTCGCCCAGAAATTGCTCATCCACAAGTCCGGGTACGTCGGTGCTGAGTGACTGCGCGGGAAAACCAGAGTGACAGGCAAGACACCGCAAATCCCGGTGAGCCGGTCGTCCCAGTGTTTCCCCAATCCGAACCGCGGTGTCACTCAGCAGCGAGGTGTAGGCCTGCGCGTGTCGATCGATCGTCGGTGAACTGACTGATGATGGCAACGCAGCCACCTCGGCTTCAGCCCCCTGCTCTGCGTTCGATCTTTCTGAAACAGAACCACGTCCGCTCCAGATCAGCATCTCGTTCCCTGCAATCCAGTGATCACCCGCCCTGAGCCCCAATTCGGCAGCAAGCGAGTTCTCGCGCAGCGAGTTGGCATGACAATTATAACAGCTGCTCATCCCCAGGTACTGATGTCCCCGATTGGGAAAGGGGTGCGACTTTGTCACTTCGGCGGACGGGGCTTCCTGAGCACCGAGCAGGCCGGCTGAGAGAAACAGCAGGAGCACCCCCAAAACGCAACCAGCAATGTCCCTGAATCGTTGGGGACACTGAATGAAGTTGAATCCTCGGACGCGATTCACAGACAATTTGGTCTGACATCGGCCGTATCGAACTCGCGCTCGCCACAACAGTCTGTGATTTCGGATCATCATGGCGCACCATCCCGTTGAAGTTCAAATCCGGCTCGGTTGTTCAGGTCGATGATTGGAGAGATGCCACGGGCGGGAGTCATCGAGGGACGGGAAAGTATTTGTTCTATTTCCATCAGGTGGTGGTTCAGAGTGTCCGGGAGATTCACAACAGAACTTCCCGGACTTTGTTTTCCCGGTGGAAACAGAAGTCCTTTGCGAATCGACTCCAGATGGTTCTGCAACTGGGCACTGGCCGGATCGTTGGGAAGCAGACGCCTTCGTGACATCTCTGCCGCCCGCAGTCCCAGATACAACTGCGCAGCCTCATCCCAATTGGCGGCTGGCAAACTGCCGCGCCCCGGATGTTGCAGTCGACAATGCCGGATCAGCTGCAGCATAAAGGGATCCAGATCCGAGCCAGACCAGACTTTCATCTCGACCTGCGTCAACTGCTTCGCCAGCAGTGGGATCAGCTGTTCTGCAAGATGTGACGCCTGTTGTCGATCAGGCACCGGACGCTGCATGGTCTGCGTGAGTGATTTCAGTAGTCGGACCGATGCGTCATCTTCCGCCAGTGCGGGATAAACACCCGGTGTCCAGGCCCCCCAAACCGGTGTGCCCTGTGATTGTCTGCGTAACTGATACCAGTTGCGATCTTCCAGATCGTGGTGACAATTGAAACAGGACTGTTCTGAAAACTCCGGCCATGTGTGTTCAGGCTGCGTCCGAACTTTCAGCAGCTCAACAGCGGCCGTGGCGGCCACCAGCTGACCTGTGTACCACGCCTGCACCTCGAAGTCCGGACGCTGTTCAGAGTTGCCCTGAGATTCAGGCTTGCGGGATGGCGTTTCCCAATGTCGCGGCAGGTTGGCGTAAAAGGTGCTGAACTCGAAATCGAGGCGGGGATGACCTGCCGCCAGGAGATCGTGGCTGAGATTGCGTCCGGCACTGCCCACATGGCACGTGAAGCATAGACGAGCGCGCTCCACCAGATTCCCCGCAGTATTCGGAAAACCAAGGGCTGCCTTTTCGACCACCGTCATGGTCTTCCATGGCGGTGTCGCATGGATCGCAATCCAGTCTCGTGCCGGGCCATGACAGGATTCGCACCCCACTCCGTCCCTGTGCATGAGTACCGCCGGCGCTGCTCCCGCGGGCAACGGGGACTCCGTAGTGACGTGGCAATTCAGGCATCGCGAATCTTCAGTCGCGCGCACGGTGGCACCTTCAGGCTTCGGAGTGAGTCGTTCCATGATGCTCCGAGCCGCATCGCCGGTCAGCACGTCCCACGCCCGCGCATGCGGGTCGGAACGGGACCAGATCTGACTCGCTGCAAAACCGGGGCCCTCCTGCACTCGCCCACCGCCGTGACAGCTCGCGGCCGCGCACGAATTCACACCTCGCAACCTGATATCGGCTGTGTGAACCCGCACGGATGGCGTCGACGGATCACGAGGCGACAGGCGTTCAATCGGTGCCTCACCATGCGTCTGTTCAGCCCTGCCCAGGGAGTCCTGAACAGCAGAGCAGATCCTTGCTGAAAACAGCGACATTACCAGCAAAAGTTGCAGCGCTACCCACGATCGCCGCGCACAGGGAATGCGTGATGTCGATAACTCCGAAATCATCATCGGGAACCTCCCGATGCCGCAGCCGTACCGGCCTCAGCCTCACCGATCCCTCGGACCTCAGGAGATGCGTATCCGAACACTCCGGGATTTGTGGCCAACGGGTGTGGCTGCTGTGGTTCAAACTGTCGCTGATGGTAATCATGACATTCAGTGCAGTTGTCTCTCGCGGCTTTGCGACCGGCGGAAAGTTGTGCCTGAGGCGTATGGCAGGATTGGCAGAGCTCCAGACTCGGCATCAGCACATCGCCGGTACTGGTGCTGTCGAACACAGCGACGCGTAACCTGTCCCCTGCGTCCGAGTTCACAGTAGACGGGTCAAGTCCTGTGGCCTGTGTCGTCTGAAGAGTGGGAGTCAGCGGTGCGGAATGACACTCCACGCAGTTCATCAGTCGATGGGCGTCATGGTGAAATTTCGCATGGGGAAACCAGCGCTCCGGAATCTGCGTGGGAACTATGTCCCATGCCGGCGGGGTCAATATCACACCCTGCTCCGCATCGGCAGCAGATTCCGAGCCTCGGTCTGTGAGCTCGTGACAGAAGCCGCAACCACCAGCACCGGTCAGCCATCGTCGTGACTGCGAAAGTGCCTGAAGGACGTCGCGTTGAGTGGCTGCCGGCATGTCAGCCTCGCTGTTGGCCTCCAGGGGGCGCTGATCCGCGGGATGAAAACGAACGAAGGATTCCGCCGCGGCGAGGCGGTGCGAAACGGCGTCCGATATCGGCGACAGCAGTTGTTCGACCGAGGCAGGCTCGGGTAATCGACCGGGACGCGGCAGCGTTGCCGTCGGACTGGGAAGCGGGGCACTTGCCGTATCATCTGCGGCAGCAAGGGAGCCGAGATAGGTGTTCACCAGAAACGCCCGGACCTCAGCCGGTGAACGATGGGGCACCACCGCCGGGGGTTGAGCGGACGTCGGACCATCCAGGGTCCGAGTGACAATTCGTCCCTGCGGATCAAGCACCAGCTCCGGATCGAAGACCAGAGGATGACATGACCGGCAGTGTTTTTCGTAACTGACCGGTTGCATGTAGCGCTTTTCAGAATCCGGTTCATGACATGCCTGGCAGTTCTGACTCAGATCATGAAACTGCCCCGTTGCATCAGCAAGCCCTCGGGCATCAGCCGGACGCAAGTGCGTTCGATGATTGAATCGCAACCGACTGCGATCCTGCCAGCGTGGTCTGGATTCACCGGGACGCAGCATTCGAGTCACCAGTTGGCTGGCACCATGAGACAATGGCAGCAACGGTTCGATCGCGTCCTGCTGCAACTGCTGCATCAGCGCGAATTGAGGATGGTCAGCGAAGTCCGACAGTGAGTGAGCACCTCGGTTCTGGAACGCAGGCAGCGCCCCACCGGAAGTCAGCGCAGTCACGCGCTGCAGATCGGAATGGCAATCCCGGCAGGAGTTCGAGGCCAGACGCCGCAGATCGTCTTCCCCCGCATGCTCTTTGTGGCACTGTGAACACTGGCGATCGTTGGGAGCCAGCAGATACGCAGATCGGGATTTTCCTGCCCAAGTCAGGTGCGAACCACCGACAAAGAAATGCCCCGGACCGGCGTGGCAGGCAAGGCAGCGGGCGTCGGGTGCAGACGTATGCGATCCGAGCGTCCGTGGATCCAGCAAACGCTCAACGGGACCTGCGTAAGCCTCATGGCAGACCTCGCAGCGATGCTCGAACAACTGATGCGAACGTGACAGCCCATGCGCCTGATAGATCTCGGGCGCATCCCGGAACCACATCAGTACCAACCACCCCATGGTCAGCCCGCCAGCGACCAGCGCAGCCAGCAGGCTCACCCTGCGTACCGGGTCCCGCTGAACGGACGTCCCCACCCGGCCAGGATGCTGAATTGTGGAATGATCGTTTGCAGATGCCATGAGCCAATCAGTTTCCGGAGTACTTGAAACAACCCGAGGCCTTGTCACCAGGGAACAACGCGGAGCGACATCACGATATGAGCCACCAGCAGGACCAGCAGCATGCCTGACACCGGCACATGCAGCAGCATCCAGAGGTTCATCCACAGCAGGATCCGACGTTGCTGGTCCATCGCTCTCCGATAATCACAGAGAGCCTGCAGTTCCTGCAGGGGTCCATGGAGTGATGTATTCAGCACCTCGCGCTGCCGCTGGAAGATTCTCTGCGACGTGGCCCCGGCCCTCAGAACGTCGTCTGATCTGCGAGCGATGGAACACGCTCCGGCAAGGAAAGGTCGCACCTCGGAAATGTAGAACTGCCACAGCACGTCAGCGTGACCGCGACTGTCACCGGGAACATCGCGAGATCGCGGACGTCCAGCCATCGAGCCCTCGTCGGCTGTGCCGGCCCCTGAGTTTTCCGAAGTCACTGAAACCTGCGTTACAGTGCTCGCATCACCGCCGGGCGACGCTGGCAGTGGCTGTAATTTCGGGTATGTTTTCTTCAGCAGTTCCGGAAAGTCAGTTTCAGCGGCGATCAATCTCAACTCATGTCTGGCCGAACGCGCGAGGGTCCATAGAAAATCTCTGAATTCCTGCGGCTGCAGCGATCTCAACACGTGCATGCGACTGGAATGCTGCTCCGAACGTGACAGGGTGCCGTTAGCGGAACGTTCGAAATCCCGCACTACAACCGCAAACGCCTCCTGCAGTCGCTCCGGCAGGTTCGGCTGGGGCCGACAGCACACATCACTCATCCTCAGATCAGCCAGCACCAGCAGTCGATCTCCCTGGTATGCAGAGGGAGCCTCCATGATTTCAGCCTTGCTGGTCGCACGCAGAAAACGCGGCAGCAGCTGCTGAAGTCCCAGTCCCAGCAGTCCGGATCCCACCACAAACAGCACGCAGAGCCACAACAGCCATGACACGGTTCCTCCCCACGAGAAACCGGAATGAAACATCAGAAACGGGACACACAGCCCCCCCAGCCAGATGTGTCCTCGGAGCCAGAATGCGAGGCTGCCCAGACGCCATCGGCGCAGGGGCCGACGAACGGCCAGCAGCGCCGAGCACAGCAACATTCCGGTGGCGATCACCCCGTACCAGAGGCCCGGAACAGTGCCGCCGGACGGTCCATGTGGTGCCTGTGCGGAGTACATCACATAAGTGACGGCTCCCAACCCCAGTACAGTGCCGGAGAACAATCCCCACGGCAGATGCGACCGATCAATCAGCATCGGGCAGCACCTCCGCCGGGCAGCGGGCTTACATCAGCCACTCCCCCATACGCAGACACGTTTTGTCCGAGTCGCGCGACAACTTCGCCATGGCAGTCTTCGGCGGGAATCATTCAGCTGATCCCCTTCAGAAACTGTGAGCCGAGAACGCGAAATGTCGCGTCGTGCGGACAGGCATACAAACAGGCCGGTTGCCCCGAATGCGTGAATCGGCACTGGTCACACACCACCGCTGTCTCGTGGATCGGGGACTCGGTGAATCCC
>CAIYBH010000020.1 GCA_903924405.1 uncultured Planctomycetaceae bacterium
CGCGTTCACCATTCCCGCCCACCGCGCGTTCAACAAACAAACCCGGCGCTTACGCTGAGGGCTCGACAAACAAAAACAAGCAAGCCAGCCCCCCAACACCACGAGCCGCGACCGTAAGGGAGTCGGTACGATTACCCACAAACAGAGCGGAGAATAAAAAGGGGACATTCTACTTTTCCGCGTTCACCATTCCCGCCCACCGCGCGTTCAACAAACAAACCCGGCGCTTACGCTGAGGGCTCGACAAACAAAAAACAAACAAGACAGCCCCCCAACACGAGCCGCAATTCGGCGCGGATTTCTGTTGCAATGAGGCCACTGATTTCATCCATCCTGTCGGATCCCTCAGTTCCCTGGACAGACAGGTCTTCAGCGAGGCATGACAACGTCGAACAGAGTACCGAGTGCGGCTGAGGCCTGGCGGGCGTCGAACTGCAGGCTGGTTGCGGCGGCTGTGGCGAGTGTGATCAGCCACAGCAGGACGAAGGCCAGCAGATATCGCAGTTTTGCGGCGGAACGTGGCAACAGGGAGACTCGGCCGTGGATCTTCATCATCTGCATGGCACGTGTGCCGCTGGCATCGGCCTTTGCCGGTTCCGCCAGGCAGTACAGCGTCCACAGCTGCTGTTCGGAAAGTTGTTTGAGTTCGGTAGGGGCATCGGGATACAGGTTGAAAAAGGCCAGTGCGGCTCGGGCGTGTCGGTAGCGTTCCGGGAGCCACCCGACCAGCAGGACGCTCATCAGGAACAGAAAGGTTGTTCCCCCCTGCGGTACGAACAGCAGGAAGAACAGTCCGACGAAGCTGCAGGCGGACAGGACCGCCTGAGTGATTGCGGACTGGCGCGCGAACAGAATCCAGCAAATGCGGCCTCCGTCAAGCGGCCAGATCGGCAGCAGATTCAGCAGGTTCAGGGCGACCAGCCAGATGGCAAAGGGGCGAACTGAGGGGATCGGGTAAAGTGCATCCAGCACGTAGATCAGGCAGCCGACCAGCAGGCCGGGCGTCGGTCCGGCCAGCAGCATGATCAGTTGATCAGCCGGCGAAGCGTTTTTCTTTTCGCCCGTCACAGCACCGGCAATGAACGGGATAAAGAACATGTTCAGGTTCGAGTAGCCTTGCAGGTCCATGGCGACGAAGTGCCCGGCTTCGTGAAGCAGGACTGTCAGAACAACCCATGTGGTAGTCAGGTCCGGCAGTGACCAGACGGCAATCGCAGCATACAGGGCCAGTGAGACAGCAAACACGAGAAACCGACGCAGGCGAGAGGCTGGAACGGTGTTGATGTGTGGAGGTTCGGGCCGCAGTGGGAACAGGTCGGCTGCCGGCTGAAATTCTTTTCCGGATTCTCGCTCCGTTGCAGAGGACTCTGGCGCTGGGGGATCACCTGCCGCGTGTGTTGGCGGCTGGTCATTTGTGGAACCGGGATCGGAACCGGAAGCGTCGGTGGCGGACAGGGCATTTGTGACGTCACTGGCGAACATTCGCCGACGGGATCGCACGACCGAAAAGGCTACAGTGATCACCCCGGCCACCAGTAGCAGCACTGCCAGAATCGACTGCTCGGTGGCGATTAGCATGCAGACGGCAAACAGCCATCCGGTCACCAGCACTGCCCGCAGAGTAAATCTCAGAACTCGCTTGCCGGAGAATGTCGGTTGCTGCGGCAAAGCGGGCTCCATTCCCGGCGCCCGTTTGTCGCTGAACTTTGGCGGGTGTGGGTAGTAACGCAGGATCTGCAGTGTTTCGGCGAAGTTTGCGGTGTCGAGCGGAGCCAGGGCAGCAGCTTTGTGGTTCACAACCAAACTCCCGGCGGTTGTTCGAAGAGCAGCGTTCGGCGAAACTTTATCGTGAGGCGGCCGTTTGTGCCAGCACTGTGGCAACGCGTTGGTTCACCTGCAACAGGACGTCGGTGGGCAGTGGGCCGGCGGCGGCAGCTGCCACGTTTTCTGCAAGATGCTGCAGGCTGGCGGTGCCGATGATGACGCTGTGATGCTGAGGATGGGACAACGTGCAGCGAAGGATGAACTGAGCGCGGGTCGTTCCGGACGGCAGCAGTTCGTCCAGGCGAGCCTGTTGCCAGATGTCGTTCAGTTGCGGCCGCTGAATCTCGGCATCAGGCCCACCCTGAGCAATCCCGCCGCGGATGATCAGGCCACAGCCGAGGCCAGCGGCTTCGGCGATGCAGTCGGAATGCTGCGGTGTCAGACACGACCACGGCACCTGCACGGTGTCAAAGGCGGACAACTGCAGCAGCGATCGTATGGCCGGAAGTGTGCTGGAAATCCCCAGCCAGCGGATTTTTCCCTGACGCCGAAATGTCTTCAGCAGCTCGATCAGACCGGCCTGCTGTAGCGTGGCCGCATCACCACCGTGAAACTGCAGAATGTCGATATAGTCTGTCTGCAGCCGTCGCAGGCTGGTTTCCAGATTGTCCCGGATAACCTGTGCGGTCCACGTGTGGCGTACTTCCAGGTGGTCGGCATGCTGGATCGGATCACAGCCAACTTTGGTGGCCAGCAGAAACTGACTGCGCCGGTGTTTCAGGTACCGACCGATGCGTTCCTCGGCGAGGCCATAATCCGGCGCCGTGTCCAGCAGGCTGATGCCCGCGTCCAGCACTGCATTCAGGACTCGTTCAGCCTGGGCCTCGTCAACGCTTCGCACGCCCCATGTTCGGGGACCGCGCAGGCCCATACTGCCAAATCCCAGACGAGAGACCGGGGCGAGTGTTCTACCGAGCAGAGTTGGTTGCAAAGGAAATTCCCCTTGTTTTTCCGCGAGGAGAGGATCAGAAAGACCGTGAAGAATAGCAAATCAACAACTGGTGCCATGCACCTGTCGCCGTAAGTCAATTACATAATTGCACTTATGACACGTGAACTCTCAACTCCTATGGTGACTCGTTCGGCAGTTTCGGCGAAGCGTACTGACCCCGGAGAGAGCCTCTGGACGCCCCGCTTCCGTGCGGAAACGCCGGCGGAAGTTCCGCACAAGGTCCAGCCACGATTCTACGGTGCAGTCCAGCCGCTCCATGATCGGCTTCAGATCGCCGGAAATGACTCCCGGCTTGTCTCGACGCAATTGCCGCCCCGTCCAGTCCAGCAACTGCAGGTACTGATCCAGCGACATGAACAGACA